>JALOQY010000109.1 GCA_025459285.1 Planctomycetota bacterium
CGAGCCGGTAGGGCCGGTGCCGCGGTCGGGACAGCGCCTGACGCAAGAGCCCATTGACCACGTCCTTCAGGCTCTTCCCCTCGGTGGCCGCCATCCGTTTGAGCTTCCGCAGCAGAGCCTCGTCGAGGGCCAGCGTCGTCCGCTTCATGCATCAAAGTGTCGCACGGGAGCATCTTGATGTCAATCGGCGAAGCCACTCCGGCGGGCCGCGTGCCGTCATCCCGGCGACGGCCCGACGGTCACTCCGGATACGCTTCGCCGGCGATGAAGGACTCGAGGCGGGCGGCGATCGCCGCGAGGCCGGCCTCGTCCACGAAGCGCTTCGACTTCGGGTCGGCCAGCACGGTCCGGATCACGGCGACGGCCTCCTTCGCCGCCTCCCGCGCTTCCGCCTCGCGCCCGAGGCGGACGAGGCCGCGGACCACCCGGCACTCCCAGGGAACATACCGGTCCTTCCAGAAGAGCTTCACCTGCTTCGGCCCCGGTTTCCCCTCGCGCGCCGCCCTCTCCATCGCCGCGATCCGCCGGCAGACCGCCACGCTCTCCTCGAAGCGCTCCAGACGATCGAGGCACTCCGCGGCGCGGGCGAGCCACAATCCCGCGGCATCGGGCTTGCCCTGCTCCGCCGACTCCGCGGCCGAGGCAAGATACCCCTCCGCCGCCGCCGCGAAACCGGCGTACTTCCGGACAGCGATGCGGACGTCCTCCGTCGGCTCGAGGTCAGCGAGCGACCAGCGGATCCCCTCCTTCGTCTCCACGTGGCCCGCGGGCGTGACCTCGCCGAGATGCCCGCGCGTGAGCCCCTCGGCGAACCGGATGTCGATGATCGCTTTTCCGATCGATCCCTTCCACGCCGCCCCGGTGACGAGCACATACTCGAACTGACGCGTCCCGAGCAGGTCCGGCCGGTAGAGAGGTCGATACGGGACCCAGTAGGTCACCTCCACGTCCCGCTTCTGTCCGCGCGCGAAGGTCATGTCGAAGAGGAGCCAGCCGGCCATGAGCCAGCCGTCGCGTCCCGACCCGGCCTTCCCGAAGGGCGACTCGCTCTCCCGGAGCCAACGGTGCCGGGCCTCCGTCTCCCGGCCGTCCACCGTCACCCGGAAGTCCCGGAGCATCCGCCTGCGCACGCCCTCCGGCGGGGCGTTCGAACTCCACGAGGCGGGCGAAACCACGTCCGGGAAGCCCACCTCCAGCGAAGTCCCTTCTCCCCGGTTCTCGAGGTGGAACACGGCCCGGACGAGAGCCTTCTCCGGAGCGAGCGTGACGGTCACCTCCTCCGCGGTCATCGCCACCGCGGTCTTTTCCCGGGGCGCGAGCGACTGGCCGAACTCGGGCTCCGGGGCGATGTCCCCGGAAGCCGGCGCGACGAGGGAGAGGAGGAACAGGCAGCCGGCGGGAAGGGCGAACTGGCGCATGGCGACCTCCGTTCGAAGGATGGTACGCCGCCGGGGTCGTCGCGGTTCCCGGATCCTGTCCGCCCTCTCAGGACCGGGTGGCCGCCGCGCAGGAGCGGCAGAAGAGGGCGGGCTTCAGATCCACCTCGCCGGCATTCGTGCTGGCGCGCATCACGCAGTCCGGCCGGCGGCAGTGCAGGAGGCCGTACGTGTGACCGAGTTCATGCAGCGCCTCCTTCACCGTCCGCGCGAGGAGGACCGAGTCGTCCCGCGGAAGGCCGTAGAACTCGGGCCGGAGGCGCGTCAGCGACAGGACCGCCGCGGGGCCCGAAAGCTGCGCCTCCCCGAAGACGAAGGTGAGGATCGGGATGAAGAGGTCCGCATCGGCCACCCCGAGGATCCGCTCGCCGTCCCCGGGAGGACACGCCGCCGCGAGGGCCTCGAGGAGACGCGTGGAATGGAGCTGGCCCCGCTCCGGGTCCCTCGAGAAGGACGGGTCGAGTGGGTCCCGCGCCCGCACCGTCTCGAAGGCGAAGAGGGAGACGATCCGGGCCGAGAGGGCCGAGAGGAAGCCCGCCGGGACGGCGCCGACCGGCACGAGCGTGAGCCCGGGCACCCGCCCTACTCCTTCCGCAGCCCGTACTTCCTGATCTTGTTGTAGAGCGTCACGCGGTCGATCCCCAGTTCCCGCGCGGCCCGGGAGACGTTGCTCTCGTTCTTGTCGAGGATGCGCTGGATGTGCACACGCTCCATCGCGGCGAGTGACGTCTCCCCTTCGACCGGGAACGGCTCCCCGGCGGCCTTCATGGGCAGGTCGGCCTCGCGGATCACCGGCGGTGTCCCCACCACCATGGCCCGCTCGACGGCGTTCTCCAGCTCCCGGACGTTGCCCGGCCAGTCGTGGCGCGCGAGCCGGTCCATCGCCGCCGGCTCGAACCCGGCGAACCGCCGGTTCATCTGCCGCGAAAGCTTCGAGAGGAAGTGCTCGGCGAGGAGCGGGATGTCCTCGCGGCGCTCGCGGAGCGGCGGGATACGGACCGGGACCACGTTCAGCCGATAGAAGAGGTCCTGCCGGAACGTTCCCTCCCGGACCATCGCCTCGAGGTCCCGGTGGGTCGCGGAGACGAGGCGGAAGTCCACCTCGGTCAGCTTCTGTCCGCCGAGGCGGACGAAGGCCCGGTCCTCGAGGACCCGCAGGAGGTCCACCTGCGTCTTCGGGCTGATCTCCCCCACCTCGTCGAGGAACAGGGTTCCGCCGTCGGCCAACTCCAGCTTGCCCTTGCGCCGGTACTGGGCCCCGGTGAAGGCGCCCTTCTCGTGGCCGAACAGCTCCGACTCCATCAGCGTGTCGGGCAGCGCGCCGCAGGAGACGGGGACGATGGGCATATACCGCCGCGGGCTCGCGGCGTGGATGGCTCGGGCGATCAACTCCTTGCCCGTCCCCGATTCGCCGAGGATGAGGACCGTCGAATCCGTGGAGCCCACGGTCCGGACGAGGTTCAGCACGGCCTGCATCGCCGCGCTCTTCCCGATCACGTCGTCGAAGCGGGCGATCTCCTCGATGGAACGCTTGAGCTGCACGTTCTCCGCCATGAGCCCCCGGTGCTCGAGCGCCTTCTCCACGAGGCGCGAGAGGTCGTCCGGGTCGAACGGCTTGCGGATGAAGTCCCAGGCCCCCATCTTCAGCGCGGAGACCGCGTAGTCCACGGTCGCGAACGCCGTCATGATGATGACGACGACCTCCGGGGCGACCTCCTTGATCCGTTCCAGCACGGTGATCCCGTCCATCCCCGGCATCTTGATGTCGAGGAGGACGATGTCGGACGGACGCTCTGCCAGCGCGGAAAGGCCCGACCGGCCGTCGCCCGCCGTCCGGACGTCGTAGCCGTACTCCGTGAACCAGCGCGAGAGGGACTCCTGCACCACCCGCTCGTCGTCGATGATCAGGATGCTCGCGGTCGCCATCTCTTTCCTCACGATCGCCGGCCGAGGGCCCGGTCGAGAGCTTCGAGGAGTTGCTCGGGGTCGAAGGGCTTGGGCAGCCACACCGCGGCCCCGCCCTCCACGCATTCCCGCTTCGTCACCGTCGTGGCGTAGCCCGTGATCACCACGACCGGCAGGTCGCGCCAGGTCTCGCGGATCTTCCGGAGGGTCTCCTGCCCGCCGAGCCCCGGCATTTTGAGGTCGAGCACCACGGCGTCGAAGCCCCCCTCCGCCAGCGCCGCAAGCGCCTCCTCGCCGCGGCTCACGAGCCCCGTCGAGTGGCCCTCCTCGGCAAGGATCCTCTCGCAGGCCCGGCGGATCGTGGCCTCGTCGTCCACGATGAGAATGCGAAGAGGTGTCATGTCCGCCCCACCGCCGGGAGGCCGACGCTGAACGTGGTCCCCTCCCCCGGCTTCGAAAGGACCTGGATCCGTCCCCCGTGGTCCTCCACGATCCGATAGGAGACCGAGAGCCCGAGGCCGGTGCCCTTCCCAGCGGCCTTCGTGGTGAAGAACGGATCGAAGATCCGGCTCTGGATCTCCTCCGGGATCCCCGGGCCGGTGTCGGCCACCGAGACGAGCACTTCCTCGCCGCCCCCTTCCGTCCTGCGGGGCGCCGCCGTGATGGTGATCCGCCCCCGGCCCTCCATCGCCTCCGCGGCGTTCATCACGAGGTTCAGGAAGACCTGCTCCATCCGCCCCTGGTCGGCGGGGACGAGCGGGAGGTCCGCGGCATAGTCCCGGGTGATCTCGATGTTGTGGAAGAGCGGCTGGTGCTCCACGAGCGAGAGCGTGCGCTCGACGATCTCCCGGAGATCCGTATCCCGCCGATCGAGGTCCGTCGTGCGGGCGAAGTCGAGCAGCCCCCGGGCGATCCGCGAGCAACGCTTGGCCTCCTCGAGGATCGTGTCGAGGTCGGCCCGCTCCTGGCTTCTTTCCGGGATCTTCCGCCGGAGCAGGTGGCCGAAGGTGATGACCCCGGTCAGGGGGTTGTTGATCTCGTGAGCCACCCCGGCGGCCATCTGGCCGATCGCGGCCATCTTCTCCGTCCGCACCATCTGGACCTGGGTGGACCGCAGTTCCGCCGTCTTCTCCTCAACCTTCTGCTCGAGGTTCTCGGCGAAGGCCCGGATCTCCTCCTGCGCCCGCTGGAGCCGCTCGGTCATCTCGTTGAAGGCGCGGGCGAGGTTGCCGAGCTCGTCCCGCCGTTCCTCGGGGATGCGGTGCGTGAGGTTCAGGCGACCGACCGTCCGCGTCCCTTCCACCAGAGCCGCCACCGGCCGGTGGATGAGCAGGCGGATGAGGAGCGCCACGACACCCACGATCGCGATCACCCCGAGCACCCCGGAGGCGGCCATGGCCCGCCGGTTCTTCGCGATCTCCTGGTCCACGGTCTCCAGGGTCACGACCACGTCGAGCACTCCGAGGACGGTCTGTTCCTCCTCGTGGCAGGCGGTGCAGTCCTTCCCCGGCTCGTTGTAGATGGGGTTCACCACCCCCATCAGGCGGTGCCGGGCCCCTTCGGATCCTTCGGGGGTGTAGAAGAAGCGGGCCCGCTCCGGGGAATCGGGACGCCGGATCTCCTCCCCGAGGTGGCATTGCCGGCAGTTCTCGGAGTCCTTGTCCACCTTCCGCCCCTTCTCCGCGGGGTCGGAGGAGTACCGGATGGTGCCCACCGCGTCGAAGATCCGCACCCGGGAGATCTCGTCCCGGGCCGCCACGTCCTCGATGGCCCGGTGGATGGCATCCCGACCTTCCCGCCCCTGGCGCATGGCGTGGGTCAGGCTCCCCTTGATCGCGTCGGACAGGAGGCTGGCCTCCTCCTTCTTCAGGAAGAGCACCGCGTCCTCGTGGTGGCGGTCGGCGAAGTACAGGAGGAGGAGCAGGCCCGCCGACAGGGCGAGTCCTACGGCCACGGAGAGACGGAAGCTGATGCTGCGGAGGAGCAAGCGGAACCTCGACGGCACGGGACGGACGACCGGAGCCGGACCACTCGGTCGATACGCCGACCCCATTACCACGAGCCAGCCCGGGAACTGTTGGAAAATCCAACAAACATGACGCGTATCCCGGCAAGTCCGGAGCCATCCCGGAGGGTCACGCCGGTCACCGTCGTTCTAAGTCCTTGCCCTGGCGCTCCCAGCCGGATTCCGCGCGATCTCGCACGCCATTTGCCTGTACATGACCGGAGGACATCATGTCCGGCAGCGGTTTCTGGCTTCTCCTGGTGAACGCGGGACTGGCGACGCTGGTCCTCGGCCCCTTCCTCGCGGTGGGCATCGCGGTCGCGCGCGACCTCATCTCCCGCCGGAACGGTCGGCGCTGGTCCTATGTCGACGTCCCGGGGATCGGGCGCCTGCCCGTCCTCAACGACGGAGTTCATACCGGCGCATCTTGTCATAGAGCGTAGAGCGGTCGATCCCGAGGATCTCCGCCGCGCGCTTCACGTTTCCCCCCGTCCGCCGCAGCACCGCCGGTATCACCCGCTTCTCCAACTCCTCGATCGACAGGTCCGTCGGCACATCCCACTCCGCTTCGGGAATGATCCGGGGCAGGAAGTCGAAACACTCCGGACCGAGCACCTCCACCGGGCAGGTGACGATGGCCCGCTCCACCGCGTTCTCCAGCTCACGAACGTTGCCCGGCCAATCCCAGGCCACGAGGACCTTGAGGGCCGCGTCGCTCACCTCCTTCGGGGGCGTGTCGAACTCCGCGGCAAACCGCCGGAGGAAGTGGCGGACGAGGAGCGGGATGTCCTCCCTCCGCTCCCGCAGGGGCGGCAGGCGGATGCTCACCACGTTGAGCCGGTAGTAGAGGTCCTCGCGGAAGGCGCCCTCCCGGACCGCCTGCTCGAGGTCCCGGTTCGTCGCGGCGATGATCCGGACGTCCACCCGGATCTCCTCCGCCCCTCCCACCCGGAAGAAGCTCTTCTCCTCCAGCACCCGGAGCAGCTCGAGCTGGAGCTTCGGCGTGATGTCGCCGATCTCGTCGAGGAGGATCGTGCCCCCGTCGGCCTGCTCGAACTTCCCGATCTTCCGGGTGTGGGCGCCGGTGAAGGAGCCCTTCTCGTGACCGAACAACTCGGATTCGAGAAGGGTCTCGGCCAGCGCGGTGCAGGCCACGTGGACGAAGGGCTTCTCCTTCCGCCCCCCCAGGTCGTGGATGGCCCCGGCGATCAGCTCCTTGCCGGTGCCGCTCTCGCCGAGGATGAGCACGGTGCTCTTCAGGTCCGCCACCCGGCGCACGAGGTCGAAGATCGCCTGCATCCGCGGGCTCTTGCTCAGGATGTCGCCGAGCTGGTAGCGCTCGGAGAGCTTCCGGCGGAGCCACCGGTTGTCGCGGCGGATCTCCCTCATCTCGACGAGGCGCTTCGTGAGAAGGGAGACCTCTTCGACGTTGAACGGCTTCACCAGGTAGTCGTGGGCCCCTTCCTTCATGGCCGTGACCGCGGTGTCCACGGCGGCGAACGCCGTGACGATGACCACGGCGGTGTCCGGGCGCAGCCGACGGATCTCCCGCATGGTCTCGATGCCGTCCATCCCCCCGGGCATCTTCAGGTCCACGAAGCACACCGCGTAGTCCATCTCGCGCACGCGCTCGAGAGCCTGCGGGCCGTCCGCCGCCATGTCCACCCGATATCCGTCCTCGCGGAGCCATGCGGCGAGCGATTCCCTCATCGCACGCTCGTCGTCCACCACGAGGATCGGAGAGATCTCTTCGCTCATCGCGCCACGCTCCCACCCGGCGTCACCGGCAGCCGGACCGTGAAGGTCGTACCCTCGCCCGGGACGCTCCGGACGTCGATCTTCCCCCCGTGGGTCTCCACGATCCCGTAGACGACCGCGAGTCCGAGGCCGGTGCCCTGTCCCACGTCCTTCGTCGTGAAGAAGGGCTCGAAGATCCGCGGCAGGTGTTCGGGGCGGATGCCCTGCCCGTCATCGGAGACCTCGAGCACCGCGGTGGTCCCGCCCTCCCCGATCGCCGTGGAGACGCGGACCCGCCCGGACTTCGGCTTCGCCTCCGCGGCGTTGCCCACGAGGTTCGCCAGCACCTGCTGGATCCGCGGCCCGTCGATGGGCACCGGGGACAGCGATTCGTCGAGGTCGAGGATCGCCTTGACGCCGAGGTCCGCGAGTCGGGGGCCGAGGGCCGCGACGCTCTGGCGGACGATCTGGTTCAGGTCGCCGGGGGAGGGGACCGCCCGCTGTCCCCGCGAGAAGACGAGGAGGTCGGTGACGATCCGCCCCGCCCGGCTCGCCTCGGCGATCACCTGCTCGAGGTAGTCCCGGAACTCCCGCCGTCGCTCCGCCGGGACCCCCTCGTCGGTCAGGATCCGGCGAAGCAGGCGGGAGAAGTTCAGCACTCCCGTGAGCGGATTGTTCACCTCGTGGGCGACGCTGGCGCACAGTCGGCCGAGGGACGCGAGGCGCTCCGCGCGTTCGAGGTTCTCCCGGGTCGCCGCCAGTTCCTTCGTCCGCTCCGCGACCTTCTCCTCGAGGCTCCGCGTGAACTCCTGGATCTCGCGCCGGGCCGCGAGCAGTCGCTCGCGCATCCGGTCGAAGGCGCCGCCGAGCTCCCCCAGCTCGTCCCGGGAATGGACGATCACGGGCCGTTCGAGGTCCATCTCCGCCACCTGCCTCGTGGCCCCGATCAGCTCCCGTACCGGCCGGCCCACGAAACGCCGCGTGAAGAACACCGCGAAGACGAGGAGCAGCGCGCCGGAGACGACCGCGGTCAGCGCCGCGCGCCAGCGGATCCCCGCCACCTCGTCGTCCACCCGGTCGAGGGGCAGGGCGAGGTCGAGGACGCCGAGGACGGTGCGGTCCGCGGGGTGGGCGTGGCAGCCGGCGTCGCTGCAGGCCGGCTCGTTGTAGATCGGCGTGATCATGGCGAGGAGCCGGGCACCCTTTTCGTCACGGTAGTGGCGGACCCGCGAAGGGGCGGTCACCCGCACCAGGGGTTCACCGGCGGCGTGGCAGACGTCGCAGGCCTCGGCGGTGATGTCCACCATGTGGCCGGTGTCCGGCCCGGTGGAAAACGTCACCGTCCCCTGCTTGTTCATGAACCGGACCTTCCCCACGCCCTCCTGCCTCCCGATGGTCCGCATGACCTGGTAGGCGGTCTCCCGCTGGTCCGCGAGCATCGCGTGCCACGTGGCACTGCGGATCGTGTCGGACAACTCGTCCGCCCGGAGGACCTGTTCCGCGAGAAGCTGCCGCTCCTGGATCCGGGCGTTCACCCAGGCGAATCCGCCCTCCACCACGAGGACGATGGCGGTCAGCGACAGGATGAGCTTGGGGGCGAGACCTCGGAGCATGGACTTTCACCGTCGTACGGCACCATCGTGACGATACCCGAAGCCCCTGCGGCACCCCACCGAAAGGCACCCGCAGGCCCGACTGTCGGGAATTCCTTCACGCATTCGCGAATGTCAATATACTCACTCGCTTGAACGGGGTGCCGGACTTTACCAACCGGCGCCCGGCGGTTCGAGTTCTCGACCGGAGGCCCCCATGGGACGGATGTTTCTCCTCTTCGCGATCGCCCTCGCCTGCTTCGCGACGGCGGCGCGCGCGGATCTCGTGACGGATACGTTCGACGGCGTAGAGGCCGCCGTGCAGGATCGTGCCGACGACCTCGCGGGCACGGTGGACAAGGCGGAGGCCAAGCTCCTGAAGACGTACCAGAAGGTGCTCGCGATGTTCGCCGCGCCGAGCGTCTCCTCGGCGACCGACGCGAAGGTCATCTCGAAGATCGCGGGGACGTTGGCCAAGGCCGCCCCCGGCGATGCGGAACTGATGACGCTCCTCGACGGGGCCATCGACGCCTTCGTCACCGAACTGGAGGCGAAGCTCGCCTCCTTCCCGAGGCGGGCCGCCTTCCTCTCTCCCGCCAACAAGGGAGGCCCCAAGGCCCAGGCCGGCTACGACGCCACCACGGCGCTCCTCGGGTCGGCGAAGGGCCAGGCCCTTCCCGGCGTGGCGGCGAAGATCGCCGGCAAGGGCGAGAAGGCCGTCACGAAGACCCTCGCCGCCCTCCAGAAGGCTCTCCTCGCCGAGGGCCTGACCGGCCACGCCAAGACCTTCGTGCTGGACCGCCCGAACGGCTACACCGGCACGTCGAACTGCCTCGAGTGCCACGCCGACGCGGGCGCCGACATCCTCATGACCGCCCACTGGAAGTGGACGGGCTGGTCGCAGAACGTGAACGGCCACGTCGGCGAGGCGGTCGGCAAGAAGAACATCATCAACAACTTCTGCATCGCGATCCCGAGCAACGAGGGTCGCTGCACGCAGTGCCACATCGGCACCGGCTGGAGCAACGCGTCCTTCAACTTCGACGATGCGACGAAGATCGACTGCCTGATCTGCCACGACACGACCGGGACGTACACCAAGGCGCCCACGACAGCCGGCGCTCCGCCCCCCGCTCTCGACCTCCTCCCGGTCGCCGCGGGCGTCGGCGAGCCGGGCCGGCGGAACTGCGGCTTCTGCCACTTCAGCGCCGGCGGCGGCGACAACGTGAAGCACGGCGACCTCGCGTCGTCCCTCATCACCCCCACGAAGGCGATGGACGTGCACATGGGCTCCGACGGCGGGAACCTGTCCTGCCACGACTGTCACACGACGACCGACCACAAGGTGGCCGGTCTCGCCGACGAGGGCACGGCCGCCTGCACGAATTGCCATACGAACCCCGCGGCGCTCCACCCGGCGCTGCTCCCCGCCCACCTGACGAAGATCGCCTGCCAGACCTGCCACATCCCGGCCTTCGCGCGACAGCTGCCCACGAAGGTGGAGTGGTACTGGGCGGACGCCGGCCAGAACATCTCCCCGATCCCCACCGATCAGTACGGCAAGGCCACCTATGACAAGATGAAGGGCACGTTCGTGTGGAAGAAGGACGTGGCGCCCGAGCTCATGTGGTGGGACGGCACCTGGGACCGGATGATCCTCGGCGTCAACGACCAGTACACGAGCCTGCCGGCGGATCTCGCGAAGCCGCGCGGCAGCAAGGCCGACGGCGTCTCGAAGATCTACCCGTTCAAGAAGATGATCGGGAATCAGCCCGCGGACGCCGTGAACCACACGATGCTGGTCCCGCACCTCTTCGGCACCGCCGGCGGACCGAACCCCTACTGGGTGGCGTATGACTGGGACCTCGCCCTCGAGGAGGGCGCGCCCCTGGCCGGCCAGACCTACTCGGGGAGCTACGAGTTCGTGGACACCGTGATGTACCTCGCGGTGAACCACGAGATCGCCCCGAAGGCGAGCGCCCGCACCTGCTCGAGCTGCCACAACGGCGGGATCGACTTCACGAAGCTCGGCTACTCAGGAGACCCGATGACCGGCGGCAAGTAGTCCGCGGCATCGGCGTTTCGGATTCCCTCCGCGGGCGCGCCATCCCCCGGGTGGCGCGCCCGCGCCGTCCCCAGCAGGGGACGTACGTACCTTTTCACCTTTCTCCCGTCCCGACCCTCCCCGCCCGGACCAACCGATCCTGCGTCAAGCGGCCGTCGAGCAGCGGCAACCACTTCAGTACCGGAAGTCCCCTGCAACACCGGTGCGTCGGATCGAGGAGACCCGCATGCACACACGCCATCGGGGTCGAAAAGGTGAAAAGGTACGTACGTCCCCAGGCGCCGCTGGCGGCCCTGTCACCGGGCCGGTCAGCGGGGGACCGATTCCCAGTCCTTCAGGAACCGTTCCAGGCCGAGGTCGGTGAGCGGGTGCTTCACCATCTGCCACAGGACGGAGGGCGGGCAGGTGGCGACGTGGGCTCCGAGCACCGCCGCCTCCTGGACGTGGAGGGGGTTGCGGATCGAGGCCACGAGGCACTCGGTGTCGAAGTCGTAGTTGTCGAAGATGGCCACGATGTCCTCGATGACCTCCATCCCCGTATGGTGGATGTCGTCGAGGCGGCCGATGAACGGCGACACGTAGGCCGCCCCGGCCTTGGCGCACAGGAGCGCCTGGTTCGCGGCGAAGACGAGGGTCATGTTCACCTGCACCCCCTCCTCGGAGAGGATGCGGCAGGCCTTGAGCCCCTCGGCGATCATCGGGACCTTCACCACGATGTTCGGGTGGATCGCCGCGAGTTCCTTCCCCTCCTTCACCATCTCCTCGGCCTTGACCGAGATGACCTCCGTGGAGATGGGGCCGTCCACGACGGCGAGGATCTCGTCCACGACCTGCCGGAACTTCTTCCCGGTCTTCGCCACGAGGGACGGGTTGGTCGTCACCCCGTCCACGATGCCCAGCTCGGCGAGTTTCCGGATTTCCGAGATGTCCGCGGTGTCGACGAAGAGCTGCATCGCGCCTCCTTCGGTCCCCCGGCGCATCATCCCCCATCAGCGGAGTCGGCTCGCAGGAATTCGTGGATACGGCGGGCCGTCTCCCGGGGGAGGCCGGGGACGGTCAGGAGGTCCTCCAGAGGGGCCTCCCGGATCCCGTCCACCGAGCCGAACCGCGTGAGCAGGCGATTGCGCCAGGTCTTCCCCACCCCTTCCACGCGGTCGAGGAGCGACTCGAGCCCCAGCTTCCCCCGGACCTTCCGGTGATAGGAGATCGCGAACCGGTGCGCCTCGTCGCGGATCCGCGCGACGAGCAGGGTCTCCGGCTCCCCCGGAGGCAGCAGGATCGGCTCTTCCCGCCCCGGAAGGTAGACCCGCTCGTACTCCTTCCGTCCCCCCTCGCCCCGGCGGGCCTTCGCGAGGCCGGCAATGGAGAGGTCCACCGCCCCGGCCTCCCGCAGCGCCTCCTGCGCCTTCGCGAG
>JALOQY010000428.1 GCA_025459285.1 Planctomycetota bacterium
CGTGAGACGCCGGTCCTTCGGGTGAACCACGCTCTCCGGGGGGTGGTGGCGCCCGCCGGCCGCGCCCGCCTCGTCCTCTCCTACGAACCCGCGAGCTTCCGGTGGGGGCTGCGCGCCGCCGCCGCCGCCCTCCTGCTCCTCGCTTCGCTCCGGTGCCAGGCGCACTTCTCCCGCCGGCGCCGCCCGTCGCCCGTCGCCGGGGGGCCTCCGCGCGCACTAGCAGCCCGTCGGGGTAAAGGGTCGCATTGCTGAGAACGTCTCCGGCCCCGACGGGCGGCCAGGTTTCTCAGTCGCCGGACGGAGGCGGGGGCGGGCCGAAGAGCGCCACGAAGTCCTCGCCGGCGCTGACGAGCCAGGGGCCGGCCACGGCGAGATTCCCCGCGAGGCAGTCACGGCCGGAGAGATCGGCGAGCTCGTCGGCCGTGAGGTCCACGAGGCGGACCGCCGATCCATCGTCGATCGAAACCCGGTAGATCGCCTTCTCGGTGGGGAAGTAGATGGCTTCGCCGGCCAGGACCGGCCGGCCGTGAGGGGCGGCCTCCTCGATCGGCGCGCGCCACTTCACCCGGGAGGATTCGCGGCCCGAGCCGAACGCCCGCACGGCGAAGAGAGGGGTTTCGCCACGCGCGCGGCAGGAGCCGGCGAGGAAGGCGGTTCCCGCACGAGCGCCGATGAGGTATTCGGGGGAGAAGCCGAGCGCCACGTCTTCCGCCGGGAACCGCCCGCGCTCCACGTAGCCCGTCGCGAGGTCCGGCAGGAGGAAGAACGAGAGGAGCCGGTCGGCGTCGAGAGGCGCGACGAACAGGTACCGGTCGTCGAGGACCGGCGGGTTCACGAAGAAGGTCCGGCGTGAGATCGTGTCCCGCATGAAGATGTCGAGGGTCTCCCGGGCCGGCTCGTAGGAGGAGCACCAGAGGATCTCGCCGGAATCCGCGTCAAGGGCCGCCACCGCGCCGGAGTTCGAGCACACGTAGGCCACCCCATGGCGCAGGGCGACGGAAGAGGCGTCCACCGGCGCCGTGCCGAAGTCCCCGACGAGCCGGCCCCGGCCGCGGCAGACGAAGGTCTTCCATGTCGGCTTCAGAACGTCGAGGGGCCCGGAGTCCCGGAAGCAGAGGACCCAGGTCTCCACCATGCCCGCCGCGCGGATGGCGGCGGTGAGCACTCGTCCGTTCGAGACCGCCGGGGCGCCGCAGAAGGTGAACTCCGAGAGTTCGCTGCCATGGAGAGGGTCGATGCCTCCGCGCTGATCGAGCAGCGCCCCTTCCCGGGCGAGGGAGAGCGCGACGAAGCGCGATCGGGCGAGTTCGTCCTCCGACGAGTGGTCGAACCCGACCTCCGAGTCCCGGAAGGGGAGCCAGGCCCCCCCGGCGGTGGCCGTGGCGAATACCGGGGGCTGTCCGCGGGGAGCGATTTCCGGCTCCTTCTCGTCCGCCGAGGGGAAGGCGAAGACGAGGTCCGCGATCGGAAGCGCGGAGCCCGGCTCCGGTGCCGGATCGTCCGGCGCGGGCAGCCGGAGCGCATGGAGGGCCGCGTTCGTGGCCACGAGGACGAGTCCATCGGCAATGACGGGGTGGAATGGCAGTGCCGGGGAACGCTCCGTGTCCCGCGAACCCGGGGGCGGGCCGGTGGGAAACGCGCAGGGCAGATCGTAGAGCCATCGCAGTACGAGAGGCCCGTCCGGGCCATCGCGAGCTCCCGCCCGCGCCGCCGACCCGCCGAGGGTCGTGTAGCCGGGAGGAGCGGAACCCGCGGCGGGGGCCGGGGCGAGACGGCCGAGGAAGTCACCGAGGGGTTCGTCCTCACCGCCCACCCTCACGGCGACGCTCCGGTGGGGGCCGGAGAGGTCCCGAAGGTGTTCCAGAAGCTCCGCGTCGCCCAGCAGGGCCGCGGCGAGGGCGGCGCGTGCCAGCAGATCGGCGCGTCCCGCCCCGGGGATCTCGCCCTCCGGGTAGAGCCTCAGGACCTCGAGGAAGTGGCGGAGGGCCTCGTCGTGCTCGCCGCGCACGAGGGCCCGGGTGCCGAGGGCGAGCCGCGCGCGCGCGCCATGGGAAGAGAGCGCGTACCGGCGGGCGGCTTCCCGGAGGGTCCGATCGTCGCCGCGGGTGAGGCCCCTTTCGACGGCTTCCGCCGCCCTCGGATCCACGAGCCGGCGGTAGGCCTCGCGTCCTTCCGCCGGCCACGAGGCGATCCGGCTGTTCACGTACTCCCGTATCCCGAGCCAGGTCCGGCGGCCGACCCGGCGGACCTGCCCCTCGGCGCGGTCCGCCGACTCCTGGTAGGACGCCACGGCCTTCGCGAAGTCCCCGCCGGCCGCCGCGGCGTCCCCGTCGTCGAGGAGCCGGTTCATCCTGGCGTCGTAGGCGTCGAAAAGATCGGCGTCCGGTTCCGGGCCGGCCTCACGCCCGGGTTCGGGGGCGGCGGCGAGCACCATCGCGAGGGCGAAAGAGAACGCGGCGGCGAGGCACGAGGTTCGTCCGGGAAGGGAGAGCATGCGCTGGCGATTCTACACTTCGGCCGCGCGGCCGCCCCGGCTTGCCGCGGGGCGGGGGAGTGCCCGTCCGGGGTCCGTTCGGGAGCGCGTTCTTTACCGTCCCTTCACACTTCTTCGCGTTGCCGCGGACCGCAGGGCAGGATTCGGGTCGCGTTCGCCGCGCGCCGCGTTCTGGAGAACCCCCCATGTCCGAGCGAATCCCCGTCTTCCTGATGGGCCTGCTCCTCGCGTTCCCGGCGTTCGCGGACACCGGTGCTTCCTCCGTGGACGAGCGGCTGCGGGCGCTCGAGGAGCGGGTGCGTGCCCAGGACGAGGAGATCCGGCGGCTGCGGGAGGAACTGGCCCGGCAGTCCGAAGCACTGCCGGCGCTCGAAGAGGAGCTCGGCCGGCTGGTGGGCAAGATCGAGGACGAGGCCTTCTGGCAGCAGCCCGGGACGATGCGGGCGTACTTCCGGGACGGGCTCTGGTTCGAGACCGCCGACAAGGCGTTCCAGATCCGGGTCGGAGGGCGCCTGAACCTCGACGCGGCCGGGTACCGGGCGGATACGAAGCTCGAGCAGGAAACCGGACCGTTCGAATCGGAGACCGGGTTCCGGCGGGCGCGGATGTTCATCTCGGGCCGGCTCTTCACCCGGACCGTCTTCAAGGCGGAGTACGACTTCGCGGGCAGCGACGTGAAATTCCGGGATGTGTGGATGGGGTTGACCGACATCCCGGTCGTCGAGACCGTGCGGGTGGGACACCAGAAGGAGCCGTTCAGCCAGGAGCAGCTCATGAGCGGCTCGGCGCTGTTCTTCCTCGAGCGGTCCCTGGCCGACGCCTTCGCGCCGAAGCGCAATACCGGAGTACTCGCCGAGAGCAAGGCGTTCGATGACCGCCTCGTCTTCAGCTACGGCTTCTTCACCGACACCGATGACGCCGGCGAGGGGCCGATCGGTCGCGGCCTCACCGCGCGCGTGGCCGGAGTGCCATGGCTCGACCGCGGACTCCGGGCCTTCGTCCTCATCGGGCTCTCCGGGAGCCATCGCCGGCCCCGCGAGCACGAGTTCCGGTTCTCGTCCCGGCCGGAGTCGCATCGGGCGGAGACCCGCGGTTCTCCGGGGGCTACGTGTACGCCGGGTGGACCCTCACCGGGGAGAGCCGGCCGTGGGCGAAGGGGGTTCTCGACAAGGTGAAGCCGGAGCGGAACTTCCCCGACGACGGTCCGGGGGCGGTAGAGATCGGCGTGCGCTGGTCGTGGCTCGACCTCTCCGACGGGTCGTTTGAGGGCGGCGACGTGGACGACTTCACGCTGGGCGTCAACTGGTGGCTCAACCCCCTGACGCGGGTCATGGTGAACTGGGTCCACTCGCGGTTGCGCCACGCCGGCGAGGCCGACTCGCTGTCGATCCGCTTCCAGCTCGACTTCTGACGAGCTGATTGACGTCTGCCGCCGGGGCTTCGCGGTGACGAGGGCTCCGCCGCACGACTCCTCGCCCTCCGCCGGCACTTCGGCCGCGCCGTCGCGGAGTGATGTCGGGATGGCGGCCGGCGGGGAAACCGGTACACTGTCCTCCCGACGGGAGGCGACCATGGCGCGCGACGAGAGGACCGAGGTGCTGGTGGCGGGGGCGGGGCCGGTGGGGCTGTTCACCGCTCTCGCCCTCCGTCAGAAGGGCGTGCGGACGCGGGTGATCGACTCGGGATGGCGCTCGGCGGCGCTGTCCTATGCCCTGGCCCTCCACCCCCGTTCGATCGAGCTGCTCGACGACCTCGGCGTGGCGGGCGAGCTCGCCGCGCAGGGCTGCCGCGTGGACCGGGTCGCGTTCTACGAGGGCGAGGATCGCCGGGCGGAGTTCCCCCTCACCCGGACCGGATCGCGGTTCCCCTTCCTCCTCGTGCTGCCGCAGAACGTCTTCGAGGCCACGCTGGAACGGGCCCTGCTCTCCGCCGGTCCGGGACCGGAGTGGTGCCGGGAACTGATCGGCCTCACGATCGGATCGGACGGCGCCGAGGCGACGGTGGCCGAGCTGTCGAAGGCCTCGGGCGGTTATGCCGTCTCGCGCACGGAATGGACGGTGGAGAGGACCTTCCCGATCCCGGCGGCGCTCATTGCCGGCGCCGACGGCCACCGGTCCGCGGTGCGGCGCGCGCTCGGTATCCCGTTCCCGGAGCACGCGCCCCCCGAGCACTACGCGGTCTTCGAGTTCGAGGCCGACCTCGACGCCCCGGACGAAGTGAGAGTGGCCTTCGCGCCGGAGGGGCCGAGCGTGCTGTGGCCCCTGCCGAAAGGACGCTGCCGCTTCTCCTTCCGCCTGGCCCCGGGGAGCGAGACGCTGCGCGAACGGGAGAAGAGCCGGGTCGCCGTCCCCATCGCCGGTGGGCTCTACCCCGAGCTTCGGCGGGAGGATCTGCACGACCTCGTCGCCGCGCGCGCCCCCTGGTTCTGCGCGGAGATCGGCGAAGTGGCGTGGTCCCTTCTCGTGCGGTTCGAGCATCGGATCGCCGAGCGATTCGGTGGCGGGCCGGCGTGGCTCGCCGGGGATGCCGCGCACACCACGTCGCCCGTCGGGATCCGGAGCATGAACGCCGGCCTCGTGGAGGCGGCGGATCTCGCGGCTCGCTTCGAGGCGGTGCTGCGGGGTCGAGCGGGTCCCGGCGACCTCGAGGACTCCGGCGCGCGCCGTCTCGCCGAGTGGCGGCGGCTCGTGGGGATGGAGGGGGACACGACTCCTCCCGCGGGCGCGGACGCGTTCGTCGCCTCGTCATTCTCACGGATCATCGACTGTCTGCCCGCGACGGGGGACCACCTGAGGGCACTGGCCGGCATCGACGGCTGAGAGCCTGAGCCGCTCCGCGTCGGTTCCCTCGAACATCGAGCTTGACGATCGTCCGGACGGGTGGTTCACTTCCGCGTCAACGGAGGAGGCCCGCATGCGAAACACACTGAGACTCGCTCTCCTGGTTCTGCGTCCGCCATGCCGGCATTCGCCCTGCTCTCCGGCGGCGGAGCGGGCGTCCCGGGCGCCTGGACTTTCGCTCTGAAGAAGGGGGTCTTCAGCACGGGTCGGAGGACCATCTCCCAGTCGGAACTCGACGGTCTCGCCGTGACGGTGGATGGCCAGGTCTTCTTCGGCCTTGCCGACCGGGTCACGACGAAGACGAAGCTCGACAAGGTCTCCGGGGAGATCACCGGCTTCGCGATGAAGGACGGCGCGGGGAACACCCTGGCGATCGACCTCCTGAAGCGGACGATCAAGATGACCTTGAAGTCGGCGCCAGGTATCGACCCGACGGATGGTTACGTAGACCTGCGCGTCGACTCGCCGGACTTCTCCGCGACCCTTCGGTCGAAGGCGGTGGTCACCGGCACCAAGGTGGTGTGCAGGTCCGCGACCGGAGAGGTCTTCCTCCCCTGAGAGCGTGAGCAGGAATCCCCCGCGAGCCGCGCCGGGGTCAGCCGCGAGTGGCGCTAGGAGTCTTCGTGCGCCTCCGATCGCGGACGGGCGCAGCCCGGCCGGGATCGGGAACGGGCTGCGGGGCAGCCCGCGATCGGCGCACGAGGAGTCGACCTTACGGAGTCGGTCGGCGACGAGGAGCGACGACGCGCCGCGAAGCGGATCTCCCCGGCCCGAAGGGTTGTCGGCCCCGGCGCGGGCGTCGATCTCGCCACCCGTCCACCTCTCCGGCCGCGCCGGGGCCGACAACGAGGCCGCGCGGGATTGTTGCTCACGCTCTGAGCGGGATCTGCTCGTGGTCGAGGGGCTGCAGGTTTCCTACCCGCTCGCCGGCGGACGGGAGGC
>JALOQY010000429.1 GCA_025459285.1 Planctomycetota bacterium
GCCGAGGCCCTCATCGCGAGCGGCGCCATCGAAAGGGGCATGGTACCCAAGGTGAAGAACCTCATCGAGGCGGCACGCGGCGGGGTCCCGCGAGTCCACATCCTCTCCGGCCACGCCGAACACGGCCTCCTCGCCGAGCTCTTCACCCGCGAGGGCGCCGGCACCATGATCACCCTGGAGGAAGAGAGAGAGCGCTGGCTTTCGGAATGACCACCGACGATCCCGTCCCCCTGCTCGCCGCCCTGGTCCGGGAAATGAGCGTCTCGGGCTCCGAGCGTCGCGCCCTCGAGGTCCTCGCGGACTGGCTGACGGAGCGCGGCGCGAAGTCACGACTCGACGGGCGGAACCTCGTCGCCGAGACGGGGCGGGCTTCGCGGCCCGCCCTCCTGCTGGAGGCCCACGTCGACACCGTCCCCGCCGCCCCCGGCTGGACCCGCGACCCGTTCGGCGCCGCGGTCGAGGGCGACCGGCTCTTCGGCCTCGGAGCCGGCGACAACAAGGCTTCGGTGGCCGCCATGGCCGCCGCCTTCGTCGCGCTCGGCCGCGATCCCCCTCCGGGCCGCGCGATCTTCGCCGCCACCTGCGACGAGGAAAGCGGCGGCGAAGGGCTGGAGAAGCTGCGCGGCCGCCTCCCGACCCTCGACGCCGCCGTTGTGTCGGAGCCCACGGCGCTGCACGTGGCCCTGGCCCAGCGCGGCCTCGTCCGCGTCACCGCCCGCGCCACCGGCCGGGCCGCCCATGCCTCGCGCCCATGGCAGGGCGTCAACGCCCTCCGGCTCGCCCATGAGGACCTCGGGCGGATCCTCGCGATCGAATTCCCGCGACTCCACCCGCTCCTCGGCCGCGCGACGCTCGAGCCGACCCTGATCTCCGCCGGCACGGCGTCCAACGTGCTCCCGGGAGAGTGCACCTTCACCCTCGACGGCCGTCCGACCCCGCTCCACGACAATGCGGAGTTCGAGCGCGCCATCCGCGAAGCGATCCGGAACTCCCGGATCGAGGTCTTCGTCGCGCGAAAGCCTCCGGTCGTCATGCCCGACGATTCCGCCGTCGCCCGGGCGTTCCTCGCCGCGTCCGGTCAGCCCCGACCGGTCGCCCTCGGCGGGGTCTCGGACCTGTTCTGGGTCCGCGACATCCCCTCCGTGGTCTTCGGCCCCGGCGACCCGGAGTGCTCCCACACCGCCGACGAGTCCGTCTCCCTCGCCGCCACGCGACGAGCCGCGGAGGTCTACCGCGCGGCGGCCGAGTCCACGCTTTCGGAGATGGCCCGATGACCGTCTGGTCCGAGCGTTTTGCGGGCGAGGCCGACCGTCTCCTCCGCCACCACGGCGACTCCTTCCCCTTCGACCGCGCGCTCCTCGCCGAGGAGATCCGAGCCTCCATCGCGCACGCCCGGGCCCTCGCGCGCGACGGGGTCATCCCCCCGAAGGACGGGGACCGGCTCTGCCGCGGGCTTCGCGCCATGGAGAAGGACCGCGCCGCCGGCCGGCTCTCCCTCGACGGCGACCACGAGGACGTGCACTCCTTCGTGGAAACCGATCTCGCCCGGCGCATCGGTCCGGTGGCCGGGAAGCTCCATGCCGGCCGCAGCCGCAACGACCAGGTGGCCACGATCTACCGCCTGTGGCTGCGCGACCGCGTGGACGGCGACCTCGATGCGATCGATCGCCTCCTCGGCGCGCTCCTCGACCACGCCGAGGCCCACCCCCGCACCGTGCTCCCCGCCTACACCCACCTCCAGCGCGCCCAGCCCGTGCTCCTCGCCCATCATCTCCTGGCCCACGCCGAGGCCCTCCTCCGCGACCGCGCGCGGTTCACGGAGGCGAGGGTCCGCATCGACGTCCTCCCCCTCGGCTCCGGAGCCGGCACCGGCGCGGGCTTCCCCCTGGATCGCACCGCGGTCGCGCGGGAACTCGGCTTCGCCGCCGTCTCGCGCAATTCCCTCGACGCCGTCTCCGACCGCGACTTCCTTCTCGACTACCTCTCCGCCGCGACCCTCCTCTCGGTCCACCTCTCCCGGATCGCCGAGGAGATCGTCCTGTGGACCACGCCGGAGTTCGGCTTCGCGCGCCTCGACGACCGCGCTTCCACGGGCTCCTCGATCATGCCGCAGAAGCGCAATCCCGACGGGGCCGAACTCGTGAGGGGCCGTACGGGGCGCCTCGTCGGGCACCTCGTCGCCGTCCTGACCACGCTCAAGGGGCTGCCGCTCTCCTACAACAAGGACCTCCAGGAGGGCGGTCCGGCGATCCTCGACGCCGCCGGCACGATCCGGGGTTCGCTCGGACTCCTGACCCTCTCCGTCTCGTCCCTCGAGTTCCTCCCCGACCGCATGGCGGCGGCGCTCGAGGGAGGGTTCGCCGAGGCCACCGAGGCCGCGGACTTCCTCGTGCGCCGCGGAGTGCCCTTCCGGGAGGCCCACGGCGCCGCCGCGCGTCTCGTGCGGGAAGCCGAACGGCGCGGCCTGAACCGCCTCGCCGACCTGCCGGACGCGGTGCTTCCGGCCGTTCACGCGGCCTTCGATTCCTCGCTGCGCGCCTCGCTCGCCCCGGAGGCCGCCGTCCGCGCGAGGGACCTCGCCGGCGGCACCGCCCCCCGCCGGGTGGCCGCCGAACTCCGCCGCCTCCGTCGGGCACTGGCCGCCCGTCGGCCATAGCAGCCCGTCGGGGTGAGGGGTCGCACCGCAGAGATCGTCTCTGGCCCCGACGGGCTGCTATTCGGACGAGTCGAAGAGGAGGGCGGAGTTCAGGTCCGGGCCCTCGAACGTGGGCCCCAGCCCGCCGGTGATGAGGAAGCGGCCGTCCGCGAGCCGCGACGCGGCGGAGTAGGCCCGCGGGCTCCCGATGTAGACTCCGTTCGGTGGAAGGACCATCACGTCGAAGAACGCCCCGGACGGACCGTAGTTCTCCTGGTACTGGTTCATGGTGTTGTGGAGGAGGATGTTCCCGTCGGGAAGGAACGCGTATCCCCCGAGGACCAGGACCCGCCCCGGTTCGAAGTGGAGGGCCAGACCGCCGTACCGGCTCGCCGTGTCGCCGCCGGGGACGTCGGTGAACTCCCCCGTCGCCGGCTCGAAGAGCTCGCCCGTCTGGGAGCCGCCGCCCTCGATGAGCACCCGCCCCGTCGGCAGCAGGGCCGCTCCGTGCCTCCAGCGGGTCGCGCCGAGTCGCCCCTTCGCGCGCGAGAAGAGGTTCGTCACCGGGTCGAAGATCTCGGCGACCCGCGATGTGCTCCCGCCGGTGAGCAGGACCCGGCCGTCGGCGAGGAGCGTCGCCTGGTGCCCGGACCGTGCGATCTCCATGTCGCCGACGGTAGCCCTCCACGTTCCCGGGAACGGGTCGGGGTCGTAGATCTCGGCCGTCGCGGTCGCGGTGGGCCGGCCGCTCGCGTCATAGGCGTCACCGCCGGTGACGAGGACCCGCCCGTCGGGAAGGAGGGTGGCGGTATGAGCGCTCCGGGGCGTGGCCATCGCCGGCGCCGCCACGAACGTCGTGCTCGCCACCGCGAAGAGCTCCGCCGAGGCGTGAGCCACCGGGATCTCCCCCCCGATCAGCTTCTCCCCGCCCGAGGAGAACCGCCACATGGTTCGCCCGGGCCTCCGCCATCCGGCCCGCCGTCGGGAAGAACGTCTCCGTGGCCACGGCGAAGACCTCCGCCGAGTTCGTCACCGTGAGGCCGGAGGTGTAGCCACCGGCGATGAGCACGACCTCCGACTCCAGCGGAATCGCCGTGGAGGTGTGCCGGGACCGGCCGGAGTTCATCGGGTCACCGACCTCCCGGAAGAAGGCCTGCTGGATCGGCTCCGGCGAGGAGTAGGGGCTGGTCCGGAACGACGAGAGGAAGTCCTCGGGCAGGTTCAGCCCCTCCCGCGACCGGAGCGCCGTCGTCACGTGGACCTCGTGAGTCGTCGCCAACGCGTACCACGGGTCCGGCCGGAAAGTGATCCGCAGGCCATCGAGGGACACGGCGCGGGTGCCGGCCAGCGGCGCCGCCTCCCCCCCGACCGTGAGGAAGAACGAGGCCTCGGTGACGGAGGCCCCCTCCACGGGCGCGCCGAGAGCGACCGTGACCGCGCGGTCGTTCGCCACGTTCGTGCTCCCCGAGCGGGGATCCACCGTCCGGACCACGAACTCACTGGCCGGGACGCCCCCGCCACCTCCCCCTCCTCCTCCGCCGCTGCATGCGATGGGCAACGCCACCGCGCACAAGGTCAGCACCGCCGCGCGCAGGCTGTTCCTCAAGCCAGACCTCCGGCCCCCGGGACCCGATGCCGGCATTCTACCTCACGAAGGCAAGAACATAGGCCCAGTTCAGCGCGACCGCCACCACGATCACGACGGGCGCGAACCGCCACCACGCCCCCGGGCGCGGCAGGAGTCCGCGCCCGAAGAACAGCCGGGCGAGCGACTCCGCCACGAACAGGACCCCGACGAGGGACATGAGCGGATTCAGGCCGAAGGCCCCGAGCGGATCGCCTCCGGCCGTCAGCAGCACGGCCCGGCCGGTCCCGCAGGTGGGACAGGGCAGGCCGGTCAGACGCCGGAACGCGCACAGCGGATACCCGGGCGCGAGCGCGGAGGCGGTAGCGGCCAGCGCCGCCCACGTGAGAACCAGCGCCACCGCCCACCACGGCCAGAGCCGCGTCGGCGGCGCCCGACCTTCCATCGGGTCTACCTCCAGGCCGGTCCAGCGAGGCCGCCGGCCGACAGCACGATGACCGCTACCACCAGTCCGATGATCCCGAGAACGACGCTGACGATTCCGAGGATCCGGCCGGCCTGGGTCATTCCTTCACCGGTGCGGTCCATCCGTCCCTCGCGCATCTTCGCGAGGTCGGTATTGCCCATCACCCAGGCCACGATCCCGCAGATCACGCACACGAGGATGCCGAGAATCCCGAGGACGAGCACCGCTCCGCCGCGGTGCGGCTCGACGAAGCCACCCGCCCCGGAGACACCGCCGCCCATTCCGGAGGGGAGCGGGGGCGGCGGGGGAGATGACGCGGCGAAGAGACCGGCCACGCTGCCCGCGGCCACCCACTCCGCCATTCCCTCTCCCCACACGAGATCCCGGTCCGAGAGGCGCCCCTCGGCCGCCCACCGCGAGAGGTCCTCGAACGGCATCGGCCCGAACTTCTGGCCGCCCACCGCGCAATACCATTGGGTCATGCCCGCCCTCCATCCTTTCCCGCCATCGGATCCCCCGTCCGTGCCGCGCGCATCATATCCGCCGGCACCCCCCGCGGCAAGGCCGCGCGGCCATGAACCGCACGAAGGTCTGCTCCCGCACGAGAGGCAGCAGGGACGCGACCCGGTCGAGCCGCAGCCCGGCTTCCTCCGCATCCCGCCGGACCTCGCGGACCGTGAGACCCCACCGGGACGAGGGCCTCTTCGGACGCAGTCTGCGCCGCAGACCCTCCAGCGTCCACCGCAGGTAGATGGAGACGATCACGGGCCCCCGCGCCACCCTCGCCAGTTCCCGGAGGATCCGCACGCGCTGCCCCCGATCGCGGAAGTGGTGCAGCAGTCGGGCG
>JALOQY010000430.1 GCA_025459285.1 Planctomycetota bacterium
GGCGGAGCGTCCGGCGTGCAACTCCTGAAACTCGGGAAACACCTGAAACAAGTCGACGCCGCAAGTGACGGGACATCAAGGGGCGTGCTCCCGCATGGGGTTCAGAAGATCGGAGGTTCGAATCCACTCGCCCCGACCAAACCTCCAACGCCACAAAGGCCGCTCCGGAAGCGGGTTCCGTCGGGTCGACGCCTCCGAATAGCGAGAATTCGGACCTGAAGCACTCCTTTTCATGGAGCGTCCAACGGAGCGTTGGGAGTCGCGGGTTCGCGCCCTGGCAGGCTGAGCAGAAGTCAGGGGGGCAGCCGCCCCGCGGCCAGCACCTTCCGCCGAGGGCGACCGGTACGGTTGCCGACACCCGATTGACGCCCGGTGCCGAAGCGGGTTTAATCGCGCACATGACCGGGAAGACGCTGGGTAGCCACCGCTTCGACACCGAACTCGGCTCCGGGGCGAGGGGGGAGGTTTTGCGGGCCACCGGGCATTCCGCGACCGTCGCGGTCAAGGTGGTCCACCCTCACCTGAAGGAGAGTCCGGTCCGAGAGGTGCCAGCGGTTCGTGGACGTGCTCGATGTGGACGTGGACCAGTTCGACCAAGGCAACTGCTGATCATGCGACAGCCGCTGTGTCCGGTGTTCGCCCTGCTGATCCTGTCGGCGCTGGGCGCCGACGGGGAGTATCCACCCGACGAAGTGGCGGTCGTCCTCGTCCGTGGGCCGGACGGCACGCCGGTGGCCGGGGCGGTGGTGGAACTCCTCGCGGAGCCTGCCTTCCACTCGGAGGAGACGCCGCCTGATGTCGCGGCGACGGGAGTCACCGACACCGAGGGCCGCGCGTGCCTCCCCGTCATGCCGTTCATCCGGACCATGGCCCGAGTCTCGGCGCCCGGCTTCGCACCTGCCGGAGATGTCGAGTGCCGTCAGCGCCTGGACGGCTACGACCGACGCGCAGGGCCGCTTCCGGATCGAGGGACTACCGCCGGGGAACCTCGTTGTCGAGGCCTTCGCGCCCGCGTTGCCGTGGGTCCGGGTCGACGATCCTCCTCCGCGGCTCGCGCCCGGCGATGACCTGGCGATCGCGATCCTGCTGCCGCCGGCGCGGAGCGTCGTGCTGACCGTGGTCGACGACCGGACCGGCGAGCCGCTGCCGGAGGTGGAGGTCGTCGGCCTCTGGCGCACGACGCGGGGACCCGGCCGGCGGGTCGAAACTCCACCGGTCCCGCGCGACGGCCCCTGGACCGTGCGCGTCCGCGCACCGGGTTACCTCGAGGATCTCTGCCCGGCGACACCCCGTGAGCAGTTCTCTCCGCCGCCCCCGAACGCCACGGTGCGCCTTCGGCGGGCGCTTCCGGTGACCGGCGTCGTGAGGGAAACCGGCGGGAAGCCCGTCGTGCGTGCGCGCCTATGGCTGCGCTCGCTGAGCGGCGATGGGAGCCTCGCCAGTGTCAGGGTGGAGGCCACAACGGACTCGAGCGGGGCTTTCTCGGCGCCGGCGGGGATCGCCGGCGGGGGGATCCAGTGGAAGATCGCATTGCCCGGCGGCGGGTGGATCGGTGGGCCGACGGTGAACGTGCCGCGCGATGCCGAGGCAGTCGCGCTTCCCCCCGTCACTCTCGACACGCTGCTCAGCCTCCGGGGCACCATCCTTGACCCGGAAGGTCGCCCGGTGCAGCGTGCTGAGATCAGCGGCCGGCCGCCGTTTGACGAGGGGGAGCGCATCCAGTTCCCGTACCTCCGCGTCGTCGCCGACCCACGCGGACGCTTCGCGCTCCGTGGGCTCCCCCCGGGGCCGGTCCTCGTGTATGTCTCCGGCATCGAGGGGTGGGCCACCCGCGAGCACTCCCTCGATCTTCGCAAGGACGAAGTGGTCGAGTGGAAACTGGATCCACAAGAACCGATAGCCGGGCGGGTCCTCGACGTGGAGGGCCGTCCGGTAGCCGGCGCGGTCGTGACGATCGACGGGGAAGAGGTGAAGACAGACGCGGAGGGCCGTTTTCGGCTGTGGGGCCTCGAGCCCGGGATCCGCGTGGTGAGCGTAGAGGGCATCCCCGGTCCGCCTCGCCTGATCCCTGCCGGCTCGACGAACGTGGAGTTCGTGCTTCCCGCGAAGCATCGATGAAGGCCACTTTGCGAGGACGATCGCACCATGGCCGGCGGATACGAGGCGGGGAAACCCAGGGGGGGGGCTTTGCAGCGGCGGGATCGCCGCGGCGGCGAAGGAGGCGGGACTGTGATCGCGCGGAGCGTCAGATCGCCTCGTTGACTTTCGCTGGCTCCGCGCTCTTCGGCGTCGTCCCCATCCCGTAGTCCAGCGCCCGGATCGAGGCCCGCATCCGCTCGTCGAACATCCGCGCGTAGACCTGGGTCGTGGCGAGGTTCGAGTGGCCGAGGATCGCCTGGAGGTCGGTGACTGCGGCGCCGTTCTGGAGGTAGTGGCAGGCGAAGGTGCGGCGGACCAAGCCGTCGATCGCGCACCGGCGGCACTCGAGGGATCACGACGGGCGCCAGTCCTCCCCGAGTCCCCGGAGCAGGGCACCGATCGAAGCGTCGTCGTAGAAGAGACCCGCTTCGATCACGGAGCGCACGACCGGTCCTGCGGCTTCGATCAGGCCGCTCCGCTTCGCTCTGGCGATGACACCGAGCGTCCCGATGACCGGGACGCCGAGCGCCGCGGCACAGCGCCGGGCGCTCCGGTCGTCCACGACCGCCCTCGCGCCCAGTTCCAGCGCCAGCCCGAGAACGGCACTCTCCCCGCGCCCGAGGCCCCACTCGGAAACCGCTGCCGGGACCTGGACCTCGCGGCGGACTCCCCATCCGCCGTGGATCGCGTCCCGGGCGGGATCCCCCGAACCACTGAGGATTTCGGTCGCGACGGCCTCGGGCACGAACACCCGGACGGCCAGCCCGGAAAGCAGATCGAGGCGCCCGACCCGGGCGAGGATGATGACGGGCGAGGCGTTGACCACCCAGTCATCCTGCACGGTCCGCCTCATCCAGGGCCTCCGCCGGAGTGTACTGGAAGGGACTGACGCGGAACCGGCCCAGAGCCGTCAGGAACTCGGCTCTCGTCAGCCCCGCGATCTCCGCCGCGCGCCCCTGGGAGACCTCCTCCATCTCGTACCACTTCACCGCGGCCGCGAGCCTGAGCTCGCTCAGGAACGCGGCGGGGTCCTTGCGGAGCGCGGCGAGCACTCCCTCCGGCATCTCGAGCGTCAGGTGGACCATACCGAGATGATACCCCCCCGAGCCGCGGGACAACAGGCCGAGCTTCCAGTCGGCGGGTGCGCCCACGGAGCGCCCGACGGAGCGTCCGGCGTGCGACTCAGGGAACTCGGGAAACACCTGAAACAACTCGACGCCGTAAGTGACGGGATATCAAGGGGCGTGCTCCCGCATGGGGTTCAGAAGGTCGGAGGTTCGTATCCTCTCGCCCCGACCAAATCCCTCTCGCCCCAAAGCCCGCGTACCAGGCCGGTTCCGTCGGGTAGAGACTCCCGGAAGACGCAGATTCGGACCCGTGAGACTCCTCTCACGGAGCGTCCAACGGAGCATTGAAAGTCGCGGGTTTGCAGCACCGGCAGCGGCAGTTCGAGATCGCTCCTCGCAGGCGCCTCCCGCCGCATCCAGGAGCCCGCGGTGATCGACAGAATGGTGAGGCACCTCGAGGACCACCCGCGGGACAGCCCCTTCGACGCGCGGACGCCGCCGGCGGACTGAAGACGGACCCGGCCGCTACCGCCTCCACCGCCTGGCGGCGGACCGCGTCCTTTTCACGGGCAACGCGGTCTCCTTCGGCGACCGCACGGAGATCGACCTGCTCGGGTAGAATGCGCGAGGCATGCGAACAGCAGGAAGAGCCCGGCGCGCCAGGGTCGCCGAGATCGCGGGGATCTTCGTCCTCGGCTTCGCCGCCGGCTGGGTCGCGGCGACATGGCCCGGCGAAGCGCGATCCACCGTGCCGAACCGCCCCGTTCGCCCTCCGGAGACTCCATCTCGACGCGACTTCGTGTCGGCCGACGTTCCCGTCGCCGCCACCGCGCGGGGGACGCCTCCCGCGCCGGCGGTCCGTCTCGGCGAGGACAATGCGGATCCGACCACCGGCACCGTGCGGGTCATCGTCGTCGGGGCCGATCCCGCGACGCTCGCGGAGATGAAGGGGGAGGCGAGGATCGACCGGGCGGGAGAGGAAGAAGTGATCTCCGCAGCCCCCTCCGGCGAGACGCTGACGTTTCCGAACCTGAGAGCTGGCGGGCAAGCCCTGATCATCCTGCTGCTGCGGGGCCGATCGCGCGCTCTCGGCGTCCCCGTATTGGCGGGGCGCGTCACCGAGGTGACGATACCGTTT
>JALOQY010000110.1 GCA_025459285.1 Planctomycetota bacterium
TCCGGCCTCCGACCTCTACTCTCTCGGCGTGATGGTCTACGAGCTGGCGACCGGCGCGAACCCGTTCGCGCGCGAGAGTCTCGCCCAGGCGATGGCCGCCCATCGCGAAACCGTTCCCCCGCCCGCCTGCGAGGTCAACCGCGAGATCTCCCGCTTCCTGTCGGAGATCGCCGCCAGACTCCTCGCGAAGGACCCTTCTCTCCGCCTCTCCCCGGCCGCCGCGCTGGCGGACGTCCTCGCCTCCGGAGAGCGGTCCCCGTGGTGGATCGCCCGGGAGAGCGAACTCGCCGAGCGCGAGGTCCGCCGGCCGAGAATCCCGGTCTCCCGCGAGACGGCCTTCCGCGGCCGCCGGGACGAACTCGCCGCCCTCGCGGATGCCTGGCGACTCGCCGCCGGAGGCCGGGGTGGCGTGGTCCTCCTGGAGGGAGAGCCGGGCCTCGGGAAGACGCGCCTCGCCGACGCCTTCGTCCAGGAGATCGCCGAGCCGCGCACCCGCGTGCTCTACGGCGCGTTCGGTGCCGACGGCGGCATCTCCGCCCTCACCGGAGCCGTGCGCGAGACGCTCCGGCCATCTCTCGACGCTTCGCTCGCCTCCTTCCTCGTCGAGACACCCGGACTTCGGCCCGGGTTCGCCGCGCTGCTGCGGGGCGAGGCCCCTCCCCCGGGAGTGACCCTTCCCGAAGGCGATGGGCTGGCGCTCTGTTTCGCCTCGGTCCTGCGCGGCCTGGCACAACGCGGACCCGTCGTCTGGATCATCGACGACCTCGACGCCGCCGGCGCGGATGCCCGGGCCCTCGTCCTCTCCATCGCCCGCGCGGTGGAGGGGCGACCGGCCCTCGTCGTCCTCGCCGGCGATGCGGGGAGTTTCGAGCGCGAAGCGGCGGCCCTGACCCCCCGCCCGGGATTCCGCCCGGTCGTCCTGCCCCGCCTCTCGCCCCGCGAGATCCTGGACCTCGTGCGGGACGGCCTCGGGAGCGAGCCACTCGCCGAACGCCTCGGGGCCCGCATCGCCTGGACCTCCGACGGGGTGCCCCTCTTCGCCCTGGAGATCGTGCGCACCCTCCGGGAGAGCGGTGCGATCGTCCCCGGGGGCGACGGAGGACTCGTCACGACCCGCGAGATCCGCGAACTGGAGATCCCCTCCACGATGAAGGACCTCGTGCGGTCCCGGTTCCGCGACCTCGAGGAGGAGGAGCGCGCCATCCTCGACGTGGCCGCGTGCTGTGGCGTCGAGTTCGACGCGGACGCCGTCGCCGGGACCCTCGGGCTCAAGGTCGTACTGGTGCTGCGCAAGCTCGCCCACCTCGAGCGCCTCCGGCGCCTGGTCCGTTCGGAGGGTGATCGGTTCCGCTTCGACCACCACCAGGTCCGCGAGACGCTCTACGGCGAGGTTCCGCCCCGCCTCCGGCGCGAGTACCACTCCGGCCTGGCCGACCACCTGGCCTCCCGCGTCGGGCCGGACGCCGACGGCGCCGCGCGCGCGGCCCTGGCCCGGCACCTGCTCCTTGCCGACCGCCTCCCGGAGGCCCTCCCCCTCCTCGACCGCGCCCTCGACCATCTGGAAGCGGTCTACGCGAACGAGGCCGCCCTGGAACTGACGGACCTCGCTCTCTCCCGGGGAGAGGCGGTCCCGATCGACTCCCGGACGGACCTCCTCCTCCGGCGGGCCGGTCGCCTCCACCTCCTCGGACGCCGCGACGAACAGAGAGCGGCGCTGGAGGAGGCCGTTTCCCTCGCCGACCGCGCGGGCGACCCTCTCCGGCGCTGCCGGGCGCACCGCCAGCTCGGCGCCATGTGCCTCTCCACCGCCCGTTACGCCGAGGCCGAGGTCTCCCTCCAGGCCGCACGTCCTCTCGCGGCCGAACTCGGCCAGGCGTCCGAGGAGGTCATGATCCTCGCGAACCTCGCGGTCCTCTCGACGTGCCGAGGGCGCTACTCCGAGGCCCGGGACCTGTTCCGGGACGCGCTCCTCCGCGCCCGCGCGGGGAAGGACCGCAAGCTCGTCTCCGTCACCCTCCGCAACCTGGGCGTGGCCCAGCAGACCCTCGGCGAGTACGAGCCCGCGGAGGTCAGCTTCACCGAGGCGGTCGCCGTGGCACGCACACTCGGGGATCCCCGCCTTCTGGCGGCCGGTCTCGGCGCGCTGGGGGGCCTCCGGTACCTGAAAGGCCGCAAGGAGGAGGCCCTCGCCCTGCTCGCCGAACAGCAAGCGCTCGCCCGGAAGTCCGGTGATCGGAACCTGGAGCTCGACGCCGCCACGGGCCTCTCCGCGGTCGCCTACGCCCTCGGCCACCTCGAAGAGGCTCTGCGCTCCGGCCAGCGGACCCTGGAACTGGCGCGCGACATCGGCCAGCGCGAGGCGGAGGGGCGGGCCCTCGTGAACCTGGGTCTCTGTCGCCTCGCGCTGGGCGACATGCCCTCCGCCCGGGCGGCTTTCGAGGACGCGTACACCCGGGCCGGCGAGATCGGCTCGCGCTGGCTCCTCGCCTACGCCCGCCAGTGGCGCGGGACGGCCATGGACCTCGCCGGTGAACCGGCGGAGGAGGAATTGAGCGCCGCCCTCGCGCTCCAGCGGGAGCTCCGCCACCAGGCGGGCGTGGCCGACACCCTGCTCGCCCTGGGCCGGCACCTGGTACACGCCGGCCGGGCCCCGGCCGCCGCTCCCCACCTCGCCGAGGCCCTCGCCCTCGCGACCGAGGCCGATCTGCCCGACGCGAAGATCCTCGCCGCGGCGTGGCGCGCGCGCGGCGCCGGCGGCTCCGTCACCGAGGCCGCGGAACTCCTCGAAGCCAACCGCGAACTCGCCGACGGCCTCACCATCCTCGAGGCGAGCTACTGCATCCACCGGGCGGGCGGTGGAGCGCGGTACCTGGCCGAGGCGCGAAAGATCCTCGCGGGCCTCCTGGATCGCAGTCCCCCCGAGTGCCGCCGCCGGATGCTCGAGCAGGTCGCCCTCTACCGCGACACCCTCGAGTGATGGCAGCCTGTCGGCGAGGGGCCTCCGCGCGCATGAGGGCTTACGCCGACGGGCTGCTACTGCACCCTGAAGGGGCGCGAGTCGAGAAGCTGTCCATTCACCCAGAGTTCCGCCTCGTACTCGCCGGCGGCCGGCGTGCACTCTCCCGCCGTTAGGCCGGAACTGACCAGGCCGCCGGCCAGGGAGTACTCGCGCACGTAGACCGGTTCCTCCCCCCCGGCATCGCGGACCGCGATCCGCACGCGGTCGCCGGACTTCAGGTTGCAGCTCTCCACCACGAAGGGCTGCGGCCCGATCTGCATGCGGACCGGCGCCACGAGGCCGGCGGTGAGCGCGGCCGGCCCGCGGGTCCGGTTGGGAACCAGGATCACCTCCGGCGCCGCGCCGGTCCCGGGAGCCGCTGTCAGATGCCGGGAAGTGGCGGTGGCGTCGGGTGGGGTCGGAGCAGGCATCGGCAGCGAAGGGATGTTCTCCGGCAGGTTCCGGCACCCCGAGGCCAGGACCACGATCACGAGGAGAACGGCTGCAGCGCCCGCTCGAAGCATGGATCACCTCCGAATGCGACCGTGGTCCAGCCTATGCCGGCCCCCGGATTGCGCCAAGCCAATTGTCCCGAGCGGGATTTCTGCAGAGACGCCGAGCCCGCGACCGCCGCCGTGCGACCTGTTCGGCAGACCCATGCACCTGCTCCCGATCCTCGTCCTCGCCCTCGCGGCCGGTGTCGCCCTCCGGGTTCCGCTGCTGGCCGTCCCCGCGGCCCTCCTCTCTCTCGGCGGTCGCCTGCGGTTCCTGCGCCTCCCGGCTGTCGCATTCGCGCTCGGGGGGATCGTCCCGCAAGGGGTGGACGAAGGCCGCCTGATCGCCCTGTTCCCCGACGGCGCGCGCCTCCTGCGGCTTCGCGGAACGGTGGTCGAGGCTCCCGACCGGCCCCATGAGGGCTCGGCGCGCTTCGTCCTCGCGGTAGACCATGCCGCCGGGGTCCCGACCTCCGGCCGCGTCCGGGTCTATCTCCCCCCGGGAGCCTTCCTTCCGCCCCCACGCACCCGGATCGAGATCCTCGGGCCCCTGCTCGTCCCCCGGCAAGCCGGGAACCCGGGGGAGACGAGCGCCGCCCGCGCCCTCCGGGACCGGGGGATCACCCACCTCCTCCCCGTCCGTTCGCCCGAGTGCATGCAGGTCCTCTCCGAGGCTCCCCGTTTCTCGCCGGCCCGGGCCCTCCATGCCTGCCGGGCGGCGCTCGACCGCTCCATCGCCGGGGGCTGCCGGCCCGGGACCGCCGCCCTGCTCACCTCCCTGCTCCTCGGCCGGCGGGAACTCCTCGCCGAGGAAGTGGAGGAGGACTTCCGGCGCTCCGGCACCTACCACGTGCTGGCCATTTCGGGCCTCCACGTGGCCATCCTCTGCGCCGCTCTCTGGCTCTTCCTGCGCTGCCTCCCCGTGCCCCGCCCGGTGGCCGCCGGTCTGCTCGCGGGCGCCGCCCTGACCTACGCGGCGCTCACCGGCTTCCGCCCGCCCGCCGCGCGTGCCGCCCTCGGAGTCGCCGTGTGGGCGGCGGCGATGCTCTTCCGGCGCAAGCCACGCGCGCTGCCGGCGCTGTCTCTCGTCGCGGCCGCGATCCTCCTTCCGGATCCCCGCTCCCTCGCCTCCCCGGGGTTCCAGTTGTCCTTCGCCGCGGTGCTCGCGATCCTCCTCCTCGCACCGCGATTCAAAGCGGGGCTCTTCGCACGCACCCTCCTCCTCGATCGTTTCACCGAGCCCCGCCGCCGTCCGGCCCACCGGCTGATGCTCCACCTCTCGAAGGGCGTACCCGTCACGCTCGCCGCCACGTTCGCCACCGGACCGATCCTCCTCTGGCATTTCGGGACGATCTCGCTCATCGTTCTGCCCGCCAACCTCGTCGTCCTGCCCCTGATCGCGCTCCTCGTCCCCCTCGGATTCGCCGGCGCCCTCGCCGGCCTCCTGCAGCCGGCGGAGATACTCGCCTCGGCGGTCCTTCTCGCCGTCCGGCTCTTCGCCTCGGTCCCCGGGGCCGCGTTCTGTCTCCCCGCGCCTCCCCTGCCGCTGGCCATCGCCTACGGGGCCGCCCTGCTCATCGCCGCCACCCGGTCCCGCCTCGGCTGGCCAGCGGTCCTCTCGCTCACGGCCGGCCTCACATTCCTCGCCGCGAGCGGTGCCCTGCTACGGCGCGCCCCCGACGAACCCCGGCTCACCGTGCTGTCCGTCGGCCACGGGGCCTGCTCCGTCCTCGAGACGCCCGAGGGCACGGTGGCCGTCTTCGACGCCGGATCGCAGCGGCCCCGCGTCCTCGCCCGGGTGATCGTGCCCTGGCTGAGACACCGCCGGATCTCCGCCATCGACGTGCTCCTCTTGTCCCACGACGACGCCGACCACGCCAACGCGGCCCGCGCCCTCGCCCGGACCTTCCCCGTGGGAACCGTCTGCCTCCCCGATCGCCTCCACCGCGGCGACCGGATCGCCCTCCCCGGGGCCGACCTTTCGATCCTCTGGCCGCCGGCCGGGACGAGTCTCTCCGACAACGACCGCTCGGCGGTCGTCCGGCTCCGCGCCGGTGGGCTCGAGGCCCTCCTTCCCGGGGACCTCGAGGAGCCCGGCCTCCGGGGCCTCATCGAAACGGGAGACGACCTGCGTATCGATGCTCTCGTGCTTCCCCACCACGGCCGGCCCGATGCGGCATCGCCCCTGCTCCTCGCCGCCACGACGCCTCGCGTCCTCGTCGCGAGCACCGGTCCCGAGGACCCGCTGGACCCGGCCTTCGCGTCCGCCCTGCGCACGGACCGCCGCGGAGCGGTCATCCTGCGCTCCGGGGGACGCTTCGAGACGTTCCTCCCGGAGAGTCCACCTTCCACCGCGTCCCGGTGCGGGCGACACGGGTCGACGGCCGCGACCTTCGCGCTCAGCCGCGACCGGCCCCCGCGATTCGCGCACTCTCCCCCGGCCCCGCCCGGCAGCTCACCGCGCCCAGGAGAACGGCCTCCGCCCCCCCCCGGGCGACGCCGCGCGCGAGGCGCAACGCCTCCCCGGCGTCCGGACGAAGAGGTCGGCGGAGGGAGCGAGCAGAACCCCGGGCAGGTCCGCCGCGGAGGCGGTGACGACGAGTCTCCGGCCCCGGTCGATCCGCGAGACCATCCCCTCCAGCAGTCCCTCCACGCCGCGCGAGCCGAGTCCCGCCGCCAGCACGACGCCCGCGTCCCGCCGGAGCCACCCTTCCACTTCGGGCGTCACGTCCGGGCCGAGGCCGGCGTCCGCGAGGCTTCGCCCTTCGAGCGGGAGCAGGCGGAGGATCGCGACGGGCCCCTCGGCAGTCTCCTCGATCCGCGACCGCACACGGAACCCTCCTTCCCGGAACCGGTCACCGCGGCGCCTCAGGGCCCGCAGCACTTCCGGAAGCGACGCCGGCAGGTCGATCGCCGAGCGCTCGCGCCCCACGCGCAACGCGACCACTGCCGGCCCCACGTGCACCACGCCGGCCCCCGCCTCCGCGGCCCGTCGCAGGACCTCCGAGAGACCGGCCTCTCCCTCGGCCGGACCATCCCCGCCCTCCCCCGCCGCGAAGTCGCCCGTGAGGAGGCCTTCGGCGATCACCGCGGTCTTCTTCTCGATGTCCCCGGCCTTCTCCCCTTCCCCCACGAGGCAGAGAACCTCCGCGGCGAAGAGGCCCTGCTCCGCGTTGAGGGCGTCGAGCAGCGACGAACCGTCGTAGGCCCGTCCGAGCGCACGCGAAAGCGCCGCCCGGAGACCGGCCTCCGTGACGCCGTCGGCCGCCACCTCGAAGGCCCGGAGGAGGGGAATCCCCGCCGCGAGGAGCCTCGCGAACTTCCCGAAGAACCGCGCCTGCTGGTCCCGGCTCATCGCTCCTCCTCCGCCGGCGCGACCAGCGAGAGGTCCGCGCGCAGCACGTCGCACATCTTCGAAACCGCCCGGCTCAAAGCGTTCGCGACCTCCCGCACCCACGGTCCGTCGCACCGCTCCTCGAGCGCCATGCGTCGGTGGTAGACCACGATCCCGTCCCGCGCCCGAAGCGTCTCGAAGGTTACGTCCGCCTCCGCGTACCAGCCGTCCGGCCGGTCCCGTTCGCCGAACCGGTGGACCTCCGCGGTGAGCAGCAGGTCGGCCGATCCGGCGTTGTCCGCCAGGAAGACCGCCCGGAAGAGGCCCGTCGGCTCCAGATCGGCCTGGACCGCCTGCCGGACCAGCTCGGCCACCGGCTCGGCCCACCGGTGGTTCGTCCAGTAGCCGCACTCGACGTCCGACGTCGCGAAGGCGATCCCCTCGGGCGCCAGGGACTCCGACATCGAGAAGGTCCGCAGGGCGAGCGTCATCGGCAGCCGGGGCCCCTCGAAGGCCCGCGGTGACAGCGCGAGGCGATACCAGGTCACGGGTTCAGCGTCTCCCCCCCCAAGCCCCATGCAGGCGGACAGCGCCATCGCCGCCGTGACGACTCCGATCCTCGACCCGGTCCTCATCGTCCCTCCTCCCTCTCCGGCATCCGCCGCGGGATCACCAGCCGCGAAGGGTCGCTCCGGAGATCCCGGGCCAGTCCTCGCAGGTCGAGGCTGAATCCCCGGAGATCCATGATGATCCGGGTCAGGCTTCCCCGGTTCTCCGTCACGCCCGCATGTACGTCGGCGACCGCCGAGTCGAGCCGCTCGGTGGTCTCCTCGAGGCGACCGAGGGCCGTCCCCAGCTTCTCCACGAGGCCGGCGAGGTTCGCCGCCCGAACCTCGCTCCCCACGTCCTCGAACAGGGCGTCGGCGCGCCCGAGGACCCCGGCCATGCGCTCGGGAAGCGCCTGTACCGACGGGGAGGTGAGGAACCCGGTCACCGTCCCGAGCGCCTCGCGCGCGGACCGCGAGGCATCCGCGACCTCCCGCCGGAGGTCCCCCGTGAGCTCCGTGAATCCGGCCAGGGCTTCGTCCAGCCTCTCCAGCGGCGGTCGCGCCGATTCGGCCACCCGGTCGATCTTCGCCACGGCCGCCCCGATCGCCGCGCGGTTCTCGGAGAGGATCATGTTCAGGTTCTCGATCACCCCCTTGATGCCCGCGAGCGTATCCATGAGCTGCACGGTCACCGACGCGCGGGCCCGGATGGTCTCGAACTCGTCGAGGAGACGGGCGCCGTCGGAGCCCTTCTCCAGATCGATGTAGGAGATCCCCGTCAGCCCCTGCGCCTTGAGCACCGCCTGCGTGTCGGCCCGGATCGGAGCGTCCGGATCCACCTCGATCCTCACCTCGATCTCCGGGAAGGCATCGGCGGCGAAACCGATGTCGGAGACCCGTCCGATGGGAACCCCGTAGTACCGGACGGTGGAGGACGGCTCGAGCCCGGTCACCGACTCCGTGAACCGGACGTAGAAAGTCCGGGTCTTCTTCGCCACCCTCATTCCCGCCACGATCGCGAAGATCACGACGAACAGGGTGACGCAGCTGACCACGAACACGCCCGCCTTCAGGCGGTCCGATCGAGCGCTCATGCGCCGCCTCCTTCCACCTCGGCCAGAAATCCGTCGGCCGCGCCCGCCTCGCTCCCGGCCTGCCGGTTCACGAACCCTCGGACGCCCTCGTCACCGGACCGGCGTAGATCGTCGCGGTCCCCCAGAGCCGCCACCTGGCCGTCCCGGAGCATGAGGATACGGTCCGCGATCTTGAAGACGCTCGCGAGCTCATGGGTCACGACCAGCATCGACATGCCGAGCTCGTCGCGTAGACGCAGGATCAGGTTGTCGATACCGTCGGCGGTGATCGGGTCGAGACCGCCGGTCGGCTCGTCGAACAGCAGCAGTTCCGGTTCGATCGCGAGTGCCCGCGCGATTCCCGCCCGCTTCCGCATGCCACCGGAGATCTCCCCCGGCCGCCGGCCGGCGAAGGCGAGCAGTCCCACCTGGGCCAGCTTCATCCGGACCGTTTCCCGGACGATGCCCGGCGGGAAGACCGTGTGCTCCGTCAGGGGAAGCGAGACGTTCTCCTCGATCGATGCGGAATTCAGCAGGGCCCCCTGCTGGAACACCATCCCCGAGGACCTCCGGAAGAGCGACAGCCCCTCCGGGTCCCGGATCGACCGTCCCCGGAACGCCACATCGCCCCGGACCGGCGGGATGAGACCGAGGATCGTCTTCAGCACGGTGGTCTTCCCGCAACCCGACGGCCCCATGATGACGAAGATCTCCCCCTCCCCCATGGCGAAGTCCACGCCGCGCACGATGGCCGTCCCCCCGTAGCCCACGGAGAGGTCACGCACTTCGAGGATGGTCGGCGGGTCGCTGTCCATCAGCCGAGGAAGTAGAAGAGGGTGGTGAAGACGAAGTCCGACACGATCACGAGGATGATGGATGTCACCACGGCACGGGTGGTCGCCCGGCCCACCTCCTCCGGCCCGCCCCGGATGGCCAACCCCTCGTGGCACGACACGATGGCGATCACGTTCGCGAAAACGAAGGACTTGACGAGCCCGGTCACGAGATCCGAGACGTGCAATCCCGTGACGGTCTGTATCCAGTAGTGCTCGAACCCGATGCCGAGGCCGACGGTGGCAACGGCGAACCCGCCCGCGATCCCCGCCGCGTCCGAGAGGGTCGCGAGGCAGGGCAGGGCCACCGCCAGCGCCGCGAAGCGTGGCGCCACGAGGAACCGGCGGGGTTCCACGTCCATCACCCTCAGGGCATCCACTTCCTCGGTGACGACCATCGTCCCCAGCTCCGCGGCGATGGAGGAACCCGTCCGCGCCGCGAGGATCACCGCCGTCAGCAGCGGACCGAGTTCCCGCGTCATCGTGACGCCCACCATGTTCGCCACGTAGATCACCGCCCCGAAGTCCTTGAGCACGAGCGCGGCCTGCAGCGCCATGATGAGCCCGATCAGGAAACTCACCATGGCCACGATACCCACCGCTCCCGCACCGATCCCCGTCAGCTGGTGCCAGAAGTGCGCCGCCTTCAGGCCCCGCCCGCGGAAGGGCGCCACGAATGTGTACAGCACGGCGTCCACGTGGAGGGCGGCATGCTCCACCGCGGAATGGCGGACCCCCATCCACCAGCCCCCGATCCTTCCGAGAAGCCTCTCGCGCGGCGCGGGCCCTGGCTCATCCGCCAGAACCCCGTCCACCCGCAGGAAAGCGAAGAGCCGCCGGTGACGCTCCGCCACGTTCAGGAGTCGGAGTCTTCGCCCGCGCCGCCGGGTCTCCCGGAAGGCCTCGAGGATCGCCGCCACCCCGATGGCATCCGCCCGCCCCACACCACCGAAGTCGAGACGAAGGTCTCCTTCGCCCGTCTCCAGCGCGGCGAGGATCGACTCGTGAACCGCGAGCGCGCTGGTGCGGTCGAGCCGTTCAGGCATCGCGAGGATGGGCGCCGACATGCGTGGCCAGCATACCTGCCGGCAGCCCGTGGCCGACGGGCATTTGCCACCCCGACGGGTGGCCGGGCCGCGGAGGTCCGAAGCAGGTTTCGCGCCACCGCCTCCGGCCCGTAGAATTCCATTCCATGCGCCGTCTCGCCATCATCGTCCTCCTCTCCACCGTCGTCTCCGCCGAACCCGAGTCGCTCGGGAAGATCGTGGACGACCTGGTGGCGAAGCTCGGCGCCGAGGACTTCGCCGTTCGCCAGGAGGCGTTCGAGGAACTCGACCGGCTGGGCGCCGACGCCCTGCCGTGGCTCGAACCCCGGACCGAACACCCCGACCCCGAGGTCTCCCGCATGGTCCGGCGTCTCGTCGACTCGCTCCGCGCCCGGGCCGAACGCGAGGGTCTCGCCGGCCTCGGGAGCCGGGAGGACGATTTCCGCCGGACGGAGACCTTCCGCCGCCTCGTCGCGCGGGGACGCGATCTCATCCCGGTGTTGCTCCGGATTCTCGACGAGGAGGACGCCCGCCATCCGGAGTACGACTACCATCGCCTTCGCAACGTCTACCTCGTCCTCGGCGAAGTCGCCGGCCCCGAGGATCTCGACCTGCTCCTCTCCCGACTTCGCGCCGAGAACGTCCAGCACCGGATCCTCGTCGAGACGATCCTCCGCGGCTTCCCCGTGACGCTCGTCCGCGCGAGAGTACTCGATCTCCTCGCCACCGTCGAAGCCCCGGCGCAACAGCGAGCCCACCTCGTGGAGATGTGCATCAACTCGTCCTTCACCGGCAACGAGGAGCGGTTCCACACCCTGCTCGTCCGGCTGGTCGACGATCCCGCGGAACTCGTGCGTGCCGCCGCCCTGCGCTATCTGATGATCCGCCGCGACGAGGCCACCCTCCCCCGCGTGATCGCCCGGGCCTCGGACGAAGCGCCGGCGGTCCGCGCCGCCGCCCTGCGCACCCTCACGATGTTCCGCACTCCGGAGGTCCGCGACGTCCTTCTCGCCGCCTTGGCCGACCCCCACCCCGAAGCCCGCGCGGCGGCCCTCCAGTCCCTCTCGGGCGCCGGCGGGCCGGACCTCGCGCCCCGGATCCGCCCGCTCCTCGAGGACCCCGATCCGAACGTTCGGTCCTCGGCCGCCCAGTTGCTCGCGACCTATGGCGACCGGTCCGCCCTGCCCGCCCTCATCGCCCTCCTGTCCGAGCGGAACCGGGACTTCCTCTCCCGCACGCTCCACGCGGTGGTGGACGCCCTCGGGAGGATCCGCGATCCGGCGGCCCTCGAGCCGCTCTTCGCCCTCCTTGCCGATTCCTCCGATGATGAGGTGATCGCCAACTACCGCTACATGATCCTCCGGGCGATCCTGCAGATCGGCGGCGAGGCCGTCCTTTCCCGCGTCGAGCCGTGGCTCGTCGACCCCGAGGTCCGAAACGTCCACGTCGCCCTCGACGAGCTGGCGCGACTCGACTCCCCGAAGGTCGATCCGATCCTCCTCGCGATCCTCGCGAAGGGGGATCGCACCGCGAAGGCCTCCGCCCTGAGGGCCCTCGTGGAGCGTGACTGCGCGGCCTGCGCTCCCCTGGCCGCCAAGGCGCTGTCCGAGGAGAACGATCCCTGGCTCCTGTCCGAGGCCCTCAAGGCCATCACCTGGTTCGGCCAGTCCGGTTCCGAGCCGCGGATCCTCGCGCTTCTCGCGCTCGACCCCGCCGACACCCGCAACGCCGCGCTCTTCTATGCACTCCTCCGCGCGACGATGGTCTTCCGCCCCGCGGGGGCCGGGCCCCGGGTCGCCGAGATCGCCCGCCTGTCGGCCGGTTCGCGGAGCCTCGCCATCGAGGCTCTCCGGGAACTCCGCGATCCGGCCACCCTTCCCGCACTCCGCGCATTCCTCGCTGAAGAAGTGGCCCCCGCCGCCACCTTCCGCCTCACCGTCGCCCTCGCCCACCTCGGGGAGAAGGCGCCCGCCGAGAAACTCCTCGCGGATCTCGCCGGCTCGGAATCGCCCTCCGATCTGCTGGCCCGCGTCGAGCTCCTCTTCGCCCTCGGACGCACCGGAGACCTCGGTCCGCTTCTCGATCGGGCCGCGCAGGCCGATCCCGAGAACAGCCTGCACCTGTACCGGCTCGCCGGCCTCTGCGCCCAAATCGGGGAGGTGGACCGCGCGCTCGATCTGATGACCCGGGCACTCGCCCGGCGCCCGTTCATGCGCAACCAGGTGCGTGACGACCCCGATTTCGCCCTGCTCCGGGCCCACGAACCATTCCGCCTCCTCCTCCGGAAATCCCGCTGAAGATGGACACCGCGCCTCGGATGGGTTAAAAGTCTGGGTTTCGCGCCGCGCCGGATCCGCCGGAGGCGCGGTACCGATCGGCAGGACGAACGCCATGGCACAGAGAGAACCCGGGCCCCCGCGCCGCAATGTCGGCGTCATGGCCCACATCGACGCGGGCAAGACGACCGTCTCGGAGCGCATCCTTTTCTACACCGGCCGCATCCGCAAGACGGGCGAGGTCCACGACGGCGCCGCCACCATGGACTACATGGACGAGGAGCGCCGCCGCGGAATCACGATCAAGAGCGCCGCGACCACCGTGAAGTGGCGGGACGTCGAGATCAATCTGATCGACACTCCGGGTCACGTGGACTTCACGGCCGAAGTCGAACGGTCCCTCCGCGTCCTCGACGGCGCGGTGGCCGTCTTCTGCGCCGTGGCCGGCGTCCAGGCCCAGTCGGAGACCGTCTGGCGGCAGGCCAGCCGCTATGGCGTTCCGCGCATCTGCTTCGTGAACAAGATGGACCGCACCGGGGCCGATTTCGACCGGGTGCTCCGCATGGTCCGCGACCGCCTCGCCGTCGTTCCCCTGCCCCTGCAGTCACCCCTCGGCCAGGAGTCCGCCTTCCGCGGGTTCCTCGACCTCGTCGAGGAGCGGGCCGTGGAGTTCATGGAGCAGGACGGCCGTGAATTCACGGTGCGGCCCTTCACCCCGGACGAGGCCCTTCGCGCCGCGGAGGCCCGTCACGAGCTGATCGACGCCGTCTCCCAGTTCTCCGACGAAGTCCTCGAGCAGTACCTCTCCGAGCAGCCCATCGCCCCGGGGCTCCTCCGCACCGCGATCCGCCAGGCGACCCTGACCGGCCGGGCCGCCCCCATCCTCTGCGGCGCCGCCCTGCGCAACAAGGGCATCCAGCAGGTCCTCGACGCGATCGTCGACTATCTCCCCGCCCCCGAGGATCTGCCGACCGTCTCGGCGACCGATCCCGCGGACGGGACGCCCGTGCAGATCGCCCGATCCGCTTCCTCCCCTCCCTCGGCGCTGGCCTTCAAGACCATCGCCGACCCGAACGGCGATCTCACCTTCCTCCGGGTCTACACCGGCGTGCTCCGCAAGGGGCAGCTCCTTCTGAACCCGCGCACCGGTCGTCGCGTCCGGATCGGTCGCCTCGTGAAAATGCACGCCCGTCATCGCCAGCCCGTCGAGGAAGCCGTCGCCGGTGACATCGCGGCCGCCCTGGGCCTCGGGGACGCCCTGACCGGCGACACCCTCTGCGATCCGGAGCACCCCGTGGCGCTCGGCGCCATGTCCTTCCCCGAGGCCGTCATCTCCATGTCGCTCACTCCCGCCAGCCGGGCCGACCGCGACAAGCTCTCCGACGCCCTCGCCCGCCTGACGCGGGAGGATCCGACCTTCCGGACGTACACCGACGACGAGACCCAGGAGCTGCTCATCGCCGGCATGGGCGAACTGCACCTCGACATCGTCCGCTCCCGGCTCGAAGGCGAGTACGGCGTCTCCACGATCGCCGGCCCTCCGCGGGTCGCCTACCGGCAGGCGCTCCGGAGGCCCGTGGAGGTGGAGGCCCGCCACGTGAAGCAGAGCGGGGGCCACGGCCAGTTCGCCGTCGTCAAGGTCCGCTTCGAGACCGGCACGACCGACCGCCAGCTCGAATTCGAGTCGGCCGTCGTCGGCGGATCGGTGCCCCGCGAGTACCACCGCTCCGTCGCCGCGGGCATCGAGGACGTCATGAAACTCGGTGGCGACCTGCGCTTCCCCTTCGTGAACCTGAAGGCCACGCTCTACGACGGGCAGTTCCACGAGGTGGACTCCTCGGACCTCGCCTTCCGGGAGGCCGGGCGGATCTCCCTGCGGAAGGCCATCGAGACCGCCGGCACGCGACTCCTCGAACCGCGGCTCCAGTTCCTCGTGGAGGCGCCGCAGGAGTTCCTGGGGGACGTCCTCGGCGACCTGCAATCCCGCCGATCCGAGATCCGCAGCCTGTTCTCGGAGAACCCCGTCAAGGAGATCCGCGGGCTCGTGCCGGTCGCGGAGATGTTCTCGTACTCCACCGTCCTCCGGTCCCTCACCCAGGGCCGGGGAACCTTCCACACCGAGCACGCCGAGTACGCCCCGGTCCCCGAACGGATCGCCGAGGAGGTCGTCCGGGAGACCCTGGCCCGCCGCCGGAAGGGGTAGCAGCCTGTCGGGGCCGGGGATGATCTCTGCGTTGCAGCCCTGTTCCCCGACAGGCCGCTAACGCACGAGGTTCCGCTTCACGTGCAGGAGCCAGGGAACGTCCGGCACCGCCCACCGCAGGCGCTGGGTGTCGATCGAGTTCCCGTGCACGCTCTTCAGCGAATCGAGAAGGCCCGCGGGATCATCGGAGCAGAGCAACGTCAGAACCTCCCGCCCGCCGAGCGCCGCCACTCCGTCGAGGGCCCGCGTCAATCGCTCGCCCCCGGGTACCTGCCGCATGTCGATTTCCATGGTCCCTCTCCGGTTCACCGGTCGGCTGGGAGACCCCTCACTGCTGCTTGACGGTCTCCGCGGCGTCGAGCAGCCAGCGGCCGTCCTCCTCCCGCACGTAGGTCCACTGCACGGTCGGCTCGTCCGGCCGGGCCCTGATCCGCAGGGTCGCGCGGTCACCGTCCACCCGGGCGGGCCCGACGATCTCGTACCCCAGCACCAGGTCCCGATTCCGCTTCAGGTATGCCGCGTAGAGCTCGCGAGCCGTCAGAGACAGGAAGACCTCCGTCGCGAAACCGTACTGGACCTGGGTGAAGCTCTCGACCATCTCCTTGTTCCGCCCGGCGTTCGAAGCGATCCGCTTGTGGTTGTCGATCTCGTCGCTCCAGGTCTTCCGCATCCGTTCGGACAGATAACCCCACACGCCGTCGTAGTCTCCGCTCCGGATGCGGTCGAGGGCCGCCGCGAAGGCGCCTTCCGGCGTGGCCGTCTGCGCCGGCGCCGCGCCCGGTCCGAAGGCCACGATCAGGACCGCCGCCACGATGGCGATCCCCACCAGTCCGCTCACGATGAACCTGCGATCGAAATCCATGACCCCCGCCATTCTAGCAGCCCGCGGCGTTCCCGCCTCGAGCATCGCGGCCATCCCCCCGCCGGAGGCGGCGAGGAGGCGGGGGGATGGGGAGCGGGGCTTACCCCTCCCCCCCCGAGCCCCTGATCAATCGAAATCGAAATCGAAATCGGGATCGGAGTCGCGATCGAAATCGGAGTCTGGATCGGAGCCGAACTCGGCAGCGAGACCGAAGAAACGGACGATTCCGATCCCGATCCCGATTTCGATTTGGAGGGGGGCGGGAGTCAACCAGCGGAATCACCGGACGTTCGCTCACCGCGCCGCGCGAGGATTGCGGCCTGCACCACGACCGACAGGGCCAAGACCCCCGCCGCGAAGACGCAGGGGAACCAGGCCACTCCGGCCAGCCGCGCCGCAACGCCCCCCAGCAGCGGAATGAGCAGGTTGCCGGATCCGAGGATCGCCTCGTGCAGGCCGGCGCGGCGGCCCCGCATCGCGTCGGTGTGGAGGCTGTAGTAGATCGACGCGGCGTAGGCGACCCCGAGGCCGAGACCCGCCGCGGCCGCCGCTCCCACCGCCGCCGCCACGGGCCATCGTGTCGCGAGCAGCGCCGCGCCGGCGGCCGTCACGACCTGCGGCCCCAGCATGGGAAGAAGCCGGTACGGCCATCCCGGCCGCAGCATCAGGATCCCGAAGGCGATCGTCTGGAACAGGAAGACCGTCCCGACCACGATGCCGTAGCTCTCGCCACCCCGTCCGAGGGCCCCGTTCCACAGCGTGTAGAGGTTGATGATCGTCGTGGCAAGGCCGTAGGCCGCGAAGTTCGCCACCAGTGCCGCGGCGCGGAACCCCTCCCGTCGCGGCGCGGTCGCCCCGTTCTCGAAAAGCGGTCTCCCGCCGCCGCCGCCGGACGGGACGTTCGGCATCAGGACGAAGAGCCCGGCCGCGATCGCCGCCGCCCCCAGGAACCCCGCGGTCCCGCTGATCTCCACGAGGATCCCCCCGGCGAGCACGCCCAGCCCCTTGCCCGCCGACCACGCCATGTTGAAGACCCCGAGGTTCCTCGCGAGTGACGGCCCATCGGACTCGTCGGCGATGGCCGCCTGCAGAGCGGGCCAGAAGAGCGCCAGGCCGAAGGCCACCACGGGCAGACCGAGGTAGAAGTGCCAGGGGCGCGTGGCCAGCGCGAAGGCCGCGAAGGTCGCCGCCGAGATGCCGAGGCCGAACCGCGCCACCGTGGTCCGGGAGAAGCGGTCGCAGATCCGCCCCCCCGCCAGCGCGGTCAGCGCGTAGCTGATGCCCCCCACGAGCGGGATGCACCCGAGGCCGATCGGACCGGCCCCCCAGCGCCGGGAGATCAGCGGCACGAGCGACAGCGCGATGTAGACCGTGAAGTCCATCACGCCTCCCAGCACGGCGTAGCGGGCCACGCGCCCCGCCGCGGACGCCCGTCGTCCCGCCGGTTCGGGACCGCTGGTCACGAGAGGTCGCCTCACCGCATCTCACCGCCGCCGGGGCGACGGGTTCCCGTGGATCGTGCCGCTCGCTGGAGTCGCATCGGGATCATCCGTACTCCCTGGCCCCCGTCAGCCCCTCATGTTCCCTCAGTTGCCCGCCGGCGTCAATTCCCCGCGTAGAACCGGAGCCGCTCCATCCAGAGCGGATTGCCCGGATCCCGCTGCCAGGCCACCCGGTAGGCCTCCGCCGCCCCCTCCCGGTCTTCCAGGAACTCCCCGAGCACCCGGCCGGCCAGCGCGAAGGGCGCGGCGAGGCCCGGCGCCTCCGCCCCCGCCTCTCTCGCGTGGGAGAGCGCGAAGTGCGCCCGGGGCGGCGTGAGCATGAGGAGGGCTTCCGCCCACGAAAGGAGCAGGTCGGTCCGTCCCCGGGTCGCCGTGCGGGCCCGCTCGAGCCGCTCCACGGCCTCCCCCACCCGGCCGCTTTCGAGCAGGATGGCGCCGGCCCGCGCGTCCACCTCCGGCTCATCCAGCCAGGAGCCGGCGAGGGCAGAGAGGGCCTCCTCCGTCCGCCCCTCGGCCACCAGGGTCTCCGCGAGGAGGCGCGCCGCCTCCGGATATCCCGGGCACCGGCCGGCGACCGCGAGGAGCAACGGCCGCGCCTGACCGGCTTCCCCCTCGGCCAGGAACACTCTCGCCCGATCCGTCTCCTCCACGTCGAGCGCGGTCAGCAGCGCCGCGCCCGCCGCGGCCCGCGTCCCCGGATCCGGGTCCGCGGCGAGGGCCAGGAGGCGCGGGCGCAACGGCTCGACTCCCGCCCGCCCGAGCGCCGACAGGGCCAGTCCCCGCAGAGCGGTGTCACCCCGGGACGTCAGGTCCAGGACCGCCTCCGGGGTCCGCCGCGCGATCCCCGCGAGGGTCTCACGGGCGATCGCCGCGAGCCCGGGCTCG
>JALOQY010000111.1 GCA_025459285.1 Planctomycetota bacterium
CGGCGGCGCAAACCCCCCATCTACTTCGGGGCCGGCGTGCGCGAGGTCTGGATCCTCGATCCCGCCCGCCGGACAGCGGAGATCCTCACGCCCTCGGGGGCGCAGCGGTTCTCCGTCCCGGAGCGCCCGCGGTCGGAAGCCGTGCCGGGCTTCTCCCTCGACCTCGCCGCGCTGTTCGAGGAGTAGCCCGCCGGAGCGTACCGCGCCCCCGGCGTCCCGGGAGACTGTCAGGAGTGACCTGACCCGCGCCCGCGCGGCCACCCTCAGCGACGACCTGTTCCACTTCTCTCGGCCGATCGGAATCCAGCCCAGGCTCGACGCGAATCTCGCGTGGAATTCGGCTCAGTCGCGCAACCCGCCGACCAGGGATGTTGCGGCCAGGATCGCCTTGTTGAGGGACTCGAGGAGCTTCTGCGGAGCCTTGCCGCCGTCGCCGTGCTTCTCGCTGCGGAAGGTCCTGTCCTTCGAGTGTCACCGAAGGAGCGGCGCAAGCCCGATCACCGGTTTCGAGTCGTGCTCAGTGGGATGAGTGTGTCGACGCAGTCCATGCCTTCGGAACCGCCGGAGGAGCAGCCGTCGAGCGAAGGGCAGCGGGAGTGAGGAGCCGGTTCGGGGGGCTCGTGCTCTCCGAATCGCTGATGGCGCTCCCGGAGGACAGGCGGGTCACGGCGGTCCCCGCCGCCGCGGCGGCCTCCCGGCTCGCGGAGGCGCCCGACCTCGACCTGCTGGAGCGGGCCCCACTACCCACCGGCACGGCGAGTCCGGAAGACCCTGGTCACCTCTAAGCGACTCTCGACCCGGACGGACTCGTTCTCGACAACCCGATCCTGGAGATCGTGGAGCGCGCATTCCTGGAGGAGCGGCAGGACCTTCCGGAGGCAGGCGCCGCCGCGAGGGGCCTTCCCGCTCACGCTCTCACTCCTTCACTCCACCGCCGATGCCGGTGCCGTACACACCGTACTCGCCGATGAAGACCACGCCGTCCGGGGAGACCAGGCCGATCCCGCCGTCGTCGGGCGATCCGCCGGTGAAGAAACCGGTCCACGGAGAGTCGAACTTCAGCGTGACGCTCTCGCCGTCCTCGGAGGTCAGCGTCTTTCCGCGGAGGTCGAGCACGTCGATCCCCTCCCCGTCGGTGAAGACCAGATCGTAGACCCCGTCCGCCGCGGGAATGGGGGCCTGCGTCATGCCGAGACCGATCCCCGGACCAAGGATGTCGTTCGGGAAGTCGATGACGACGAGGTTCCCCTGCGATCCCGGGGAGAAGGAGACATTGGCGACGAGGTTGCTCGAACCGTCGCGGGCCCGGATCACGCCGTCCCCGTCGTCGGTCCAGGTGCCGCTCAGGTCCGGCGCCCCGGAGGCGTTCTTCTCCTGCCACAGCGAGAAGGTGCCCGCACCATCGACCCGCAGCGTACCGTAGTGGGTCTCGCGGTTCGCGATGTCCTCGCCGACCCAGACGATGATGTTGTAGAGGCCAGCGATCTTCGACGGAGAGTAGTCCTCGTCCTGCCGGGGGACGACGGCGAAGCCGGTCCCGTTGGCCTGGCCGACCGCGATCCGATCCGGCCGGAGAACGATGTTCCCGGTGTCCGGCGCCGCCAACCGGTAGACATACCGACCGTAATCGTCCTCGCGCTCCAGCGTCCCGGACTGCAGCCCCGCGGGAGGTTCCAGTACGCTGATCGCGTAGTCCAGGTCGCCGGTGTCGAAGAGCAACTCGATGAGGTCACCCACCGCCGCCGGCCCGACCCACCCGGTCGTCCCGCCGACCCCGGAGGTTCCGTCGCCCGCGAACAGCAGGCCGGGGGTGAGGGCCTCGATCTCGATCTCGAACGGCCAGCCGGGCGTCACGAGGCCCGCGGGCAGCGTGAAGGACCGCTCGGACCCCGCCAGCAGGGCCTCGAAGACCTCGCTCTTCGCGCCGGGGTCGATCACCGCGAGGTGGAACACCTTCTCCTCGGCGCCCGCCGACCAGGTCAGCACCGGTTCGGGGTCGTCGCTCACGCCGAGAACCGTGACCTCCGAGGGCCAGTCCCCGCCCACCCGGAACGGAACGACCCGCATCGCCCCGCTCGCGAGCGTCACCTCGAACTCCAGGTACCGGCCGAGCCAGTCCGAGAGGTCCTCCTCCAGGACGAATTCGCCGGGGTCGATCTCCGGAACCGTTCGGGGAGAGCCGGGGAACGCGCCGGCGATCCGGACCTCCTCCACGCCATCCCCCATCACCTCCACCGAGAGCCACTCGTCCCCACCGTCCTTCATGCCCGCGGCGAAGGTGTGGAAGGTCTCCGTCGGGGTCAGCTTCGTGACCGGGGGCTTCGAGACCTTCGAGGAGAGCTTCAGACTGGCCGTACCGGCACCCGTGGAGTTGAAGCGGATTCGATGGGTCCCGCAGAAGGAAGCGGGATAGGTGGTGAACGAGACCTTGCCCTTGCCGCTCTTCACCGAGGTGTGGTCCAGGATGTCGGAGCCGTCCGGTCCCAGGACGTCCAGCTGCACGTCCGGCCCGCCGGTCGTCCCGGAGACCTTCAGCACCTCCCCGCGCCGGAGCTCCACGGGGATCTCCCCGGGGAACGCCCCGGAGACCGGGGCCCGCTTCGCGGACTTCGTCTTCAGCGACAGAGTGAAGTCCCCGTTCGACCCATGGCGCCCGATGACGGTGAGGAGACACGTCCCGGCGGAGCCGAGGGTGAAACTGCCGGAGACCTTCGTGCCGGTGAGGGGCGCCGCGTTCACCCTCTCGCCCTCGGGATCGAAAAGGTTCACCTCCATGTCCAGCGGCGCCGTCTTCGAGGCCGCGAGCTTCAGGGAGACGACATCCCCGGCGAGGACCTCGAAACGGAAGACGGCCATCCTGAACTCGCTGTCCACCGTCCCCGGCACGGTCTGGCCTGGTGCGAGGTAGATGCCCTGGGCGAGCGCCGGGACAGACAGGAACAGGACGGCGGCGAGCGCGACGAGGAGGGTGCGGGTGGGCATGATCGACCTCCGGTGACAGGATTGCGGCCGGTCATCATACCTCAGCCGGCCGCCCCGACCGGCACGAGCCACAGGGCGCCGAGAGGCGGCAGGGCCAGCGACAGCGAGCAGGGGCGGCCGTCGTGGGAGACGTCTTCCGCGACGATATCGCCCGCGCTCCCCGCTCCGCTCCCGCCCCAGGCGGCGGCATCGGTGTTCAGGACGACGCGCCATCGCCCGCCATGCGGCACCCCGACGCGGTAGCCCTCGCGGACGAGCGGCGTGAAGTGGAAGACGCCGAGCACGCACCGCGCCGGGTCCCGCGCCCTGCGGAGGAAGCAGAGGACGCTCGCTTCGGCATCGTCGTGGCGGATCCACTCGAAGCCCGCGGGGTCGCAGTCCAGTTCATGGAGCGCCGGGTTCTCCCGGTACTGCCGGTTCAGCTCGCGCACGAGCCGCTGCATCCTCGCGTGCGGTTCGTACTCGAGTAGATGCCAGTCGAGGCTCTCCTCGAAGTGCCACTCCCGCCGCTGCGCGAACTCGCCGCCCATGAACAGCAGCTTCTTCCCGCTCTGCGCCCACATGTAGGCGAAGAGGAGCCGCAGGTTCGCGAACTTCTGCCAGTCGTCGCCGGGCATCTTCTCGAGGAGCGAGCGCTTCCCGTGGACCACCTCGTCGTGGGAGAGCGAGAGCTGATAGTTCTCGGTGAAGGCATAGATCGCCCGGAACGTGATCTCCCCGTGGTGGTAGCGGCGGTGGATCGGCTCCCGCGCCATGTAGGAGAGCGTGTCGTGCATCCACCCCATGTCCCACTTCAGGCCGAAGCCGAGGCCGCCGGTGAAGGTGGGCCGCGAGACCCCGGGCCACGCCGTCGACTCCTCGGCGATGGTCTGGACGTCCGGGAAGAGCCGGTAGCAGTCCTCGTTCATCCGCTTGAGGAACGCGATGGCGTCGAGGTTCTCCCGGCCGCCGAAGCGGTTCGGAATCCACTCCCCGGCCTTCCGCGAGTAGTCGAGGTAGAGCATCGACGCCACGGCGTCCGTGCGCAGGCCGTCGGCGTGATAGCGCGAAAGCCAGTGGACCGCCGCGCTCGCGAGGAACGACCGGACCTCGTTGCGCCCGTAGTTGTAGATGAGCGAACCCCAGTCGGGGTGGTAGCCCAGCCGCGGGTCGGAGTGCTCGAAGAGGTGCGTGCCGTCGAAGAACGAGAGGCCGTGGACGTCGGCGGGGAAGTGCGACGGCACCCAGTCGAGGATCACGCCGATCCCCTCCCGGTGGAGGTGGTCCACGAACCACATGAAGTCCTGCGGGGTGCCGAACCGGCTCGTGGGGGCGAAGTACCCGAGGACCTGGTAGCCCCAGGAGCCGTAGAACGGGTGCTCCATGATCGGCATCAGTTCCACGTGCGTGAAGCCATTCTCCTTCACGTAGGCGGCGAGGAGCGGCGCCATCTCGCGCCAGGTGAGCCAGCGGTTCCCCTCCTCGGGGACGCGCCGGAAGGAGCCGGGATGGACCTCGTAGACCGAAACCGGCGCGTCGAGGGCGATCCTCCTCCCGCGCGAGGCCATCCACTCCGCGTCGCCCCAGTCGTAGTCGAGCCGGTGGACCACGGAGGCCGTGCGGGGCGGCAGCTCGGCGCGGAGCGCGAAGGGGTCCGCCTTCTCCACCGTGTAGCCGGCGACCCGGGACACGATGTGGTACTTGTAGACGTCCCCCTCCGAAACCCCGGGAACGAAGCCGGCGAAGATGCCGGAGGAGCCCTGCGGGTGGATCGTGTGGCGGCCCGGCTCCCAGCCGTTGAAGTCGCCGATCACCGAGACGCGCCCGCCATTCGGCGCCCACACGGCGAAGAATGTCCCCTCGCGGCCTCCGGCGGTCCCGGGGTGGGCACCCATCACCTCGCCGAGGCCGCAGTGCGTGCCCTCGGCGAAGCGCCAGAGGTCGTCGGGGGTGAGGAGCGTGTCGGGGAGAACGCGCGGCGGCACGGAAGTCGCCCCGGGGTTCGTGACGAGGTCGAGGAGCCTCGCCACCTCCGGGTCCGCCTCGATCTCCTCCAGGGTGCGGGCCATCCGGCGGCGGAAGTTCTTCATCTCGCGGCCGGTCCCCGGGACGTTCTGGGGCCGCTCCTCGCGGAGCAGGTCCTCCAGCGCGACCACCACCTCCCCCGCCGGACTCTCCGCGAGATACCGGAGCGCACCGTCGAGGAGGTCGTCACCGCCGACGCTGATGCGGAGGTGCCTCGCCTCCCGGGCCGGGAGCGACTTCGTGAATGCCGCGAAGGGCGCCGTGTCGTGGGTGTCGAGCGACGCCTGCGCTCCGGGGGCTACGGCTTTCGGCGCCCCCTGCCGCAGCTCGAACGGGAGCACCCACATCGTCCGGATCCCCTCGGCGCGCAGGCGCTCGTTGACCTCCGGCGGGACGGTGCCGAGGTTCTCGCCGATCACGCGACAGCGGTGGCGATGGCTCTCCAGCGCGAGCACGGCATGGAGTTCGTCGGCGGGATACCGGAGGTAGACACCCTTTCCCGCCTCCTGTCCGTCGGGGATCACGAAGAGCCGATGGAACTGCATCACGTGGTCGATCCGCAGGCTCCCGGCATGGGCCATGTGGTGGGCGAGGCAGGCCCGGAAGTAGCGGTAGCCGTCCCGCCGCATCGCCCCGGGCCTCGGCGGCGGGAAGCCCCAGTTCTGCCCTTCGGCGCAGAGGTCGTCGGGCGGCGCCCCCGCGGCGAGCCCGGTCGCGAACAGCCCGGGATGGCGGAACACGTCGTAGGAGTCGCCCCCCACGCCGAGCGGAAGGTCGAAGGAGAGGGCCGCCCCGGCGCGCGCCGCGGCGGCGACCTGCCGCTCCGCGAGCCACTGCGCATAGAGCCAGAACCGCTCCCCGGCCTCGTCGCCCCGGGCCCGGAACCTCGCGTACTCCGCGACCTCGGGCCGCGCGGCGGCGTACTCCGCGAGCACCTCCTCACGGACGGCGCGGGAGAGCGGCGCGAGCACGCGCTTCTTCAGGGCCCACAGCCGGTCCGGGTCGCAGTGATCGAGCGCCCGGAGGGCCGCCGTCTCCCGCGCATGGTCCGCGGAGCCGAGCACCTTCCGCGCGAGCGGAGACTCCGGGAGCTCCGGCGCGGCGGAGGGGTCCACGTGAAGCTCGTTCCAGAAGAGCCGGCTCACCGGCGAGTAGGGCGAGGGTTCGGCGGGGTCGAGGAACGCGGCGTCGAGCGGGAGCAGGGCTACCGACGACAGGCCCCGCTCCCGCGCGAACCGGCAGAGATGCGCGAGGTCGGTCAGGTCACCGGCGCCGGTGTCGCGGGCGGTCCGCAGGGCGTGGAGCGGCGCGAACAGCGTCGTCTCGCGACAAGCGTCACCCTCGAAACACCGGGCCGGGGCGGCGATGACGAGACCGTCCCCGAGACCGGGGAACGACGCGCGGTGATAGCCGTGCGGCACGGGGCCGGCCGGCCGGAACCACCCTTCGCGGTCCGGATCGGGAACGAGCGGCGCCTCGCCGCCGTCCTCCAGGAAGAGAACACCCTCCGCCGCGCCGGGGGCCCGGAGCCGCGATGGCGAGCCATCCCTGAACACCGACACGGGCGGCGTGTCCGCGAGCGACGGCTCGCCGAGCACTTCGAGGACGCGGCGGATCGTCTCCGCGTCCGCTTCGTGCCGCCGCCCGCGCACGTCGACGAACGACGTCTCGATACCCGCCTTCAGGGCCAGCGATGCCAGCTCGTCGTCGATCATCCGGTCTCTTCCTTCCGGCGGCCGCCGAGTGATCCGAAACACCGATGTTAGCCTCCGGCTCCGCTGTTCGCGAGACCCACGCGCGACCGCCGGCCACCGTCACGCCTCCACACCTTCCCCGGGTGACGACCCCCGGAGTTGCCGATCATGATTGGACAAGCATGGATGGTTTCCGTCCGGGGCCGCGCTACAATCCAGCGCATACACTGCCGCGGGACTGACCCGCGGGAGTTGGGCGACGAACGATACACGTGACAGGAGGAGATCGTCTCATGAAAGCGATGACGTGGTTGATGGTGATGGCCATCCTCGTTTCGGGGGTGGCGATGGCGGCGTGCGGCGAGAAGCCGCAGGGCACGGAACAGGCGAAGCAACCGGCCCTGAAGCCGCCGACTCCGGCTCCCGCTCCGGCCCCCGCGCCCGCTCCGGCTCCCGCTCCGGCCCCCGCGCCCGCTCCGGCTCCCGCGCCCGCGCCGGCCCCGGCGCCCGCACCTGCTCCGGTGCCCGAGCCCGCTCCGGAGCCCGAGCCCGCCCCGGCGCCCGAGCCCGAGCCTGCTCCGGCCCCCGAACCCGAGCCCGCGGGGGTGGAGCCAGCTCCTGCCCCGGCGCCCGCCGGCGATCAACTCACCCCGTGGGGCAAGTGCAAGGAGGGCGACTGGGTCAAGATGTCCGGCATGAACAACATGTCGATGACGATGGAACTCATCAAGGTGGCCGACAAGACCGTCACCGTGAAGATCACCACGGAGATGCCCGGCGTGCCCGCGGGCGCCATCCCGGCCCAGGAGCAGGAGTTCCCGAAGTACGTGGAGACGGGCCCGGCCGGCGAGGCCCCCGCCAACGTCGTCCTGGAAGACCTCGGCACCGAGACGCTCGAGATCTCCGGCAAGAAGATCGAGTGCAAGGTGTCGCAGTCGAAGATGGAGATGGGCGGCAAGACCATCACCTCCAAGGTCTGGATGTCGGACGAGGTGCCCGGCGGCATGGTGAAGTCAATGTCCGACGCCATGGGCGAGATGCAGGTGATGCAGGAAGTCGTCGACTTCAAGAAGCAGTAGCCGGCGAACGAGGTTCCATTCCCGAAGGCGGACGCCGTGGGGCCTGCCCCACGGCGTCCGTTTTCATGTCCCTCCCGCGAGGAGCGCGCGCAGACCGGCAAGGGGGATCGGGAGCCAGTCCGGGCGGTGGTCGAGTTCGTAGCCGGCTTCGTAGACGGCCTTCTCCATGAGGAAGAGGTCGAGAAGCCCGGGGTCGAACCGGCCGCCCGCCGCCGCGTAGCCCGCGAGGAACTCCCGTGACGGCGGCTCGTGAACACCCTCCGGAGCGCCCGCGGCGCAGGCCGCGTAGTGGAAGGACCGCAGCATCCCGGCGAGGTCCTTCTCCGGCGGGTGCTTCAAGCGCCGCTTCGCGAGGGGCCGGTCCGGCTCGCCCTCGAAATCGAGCACGAAGAGCCCGGCCCCGGCGTGGCGCACCTGCTCCAGGTGGTAGTCGCCGTGGATGCGCTGGAGCATCGTCTGGCCGGCCGGTTCCGATCCCCGGAGCAGGCGATGCCGGATCTCCTCCGCGGGGAGTTCCGGGAGTCGCGGCAGGACGCGGTCGAGCAGGGCCGTCACGGAATGCCGGAACGCCTCGGAGTACCGAGGTCCGGGCGGCTCCGGCCGGAACGCCTCGTCGCCGCGATGGTCGGCGAGCGCCCGGTGGAGTTCCGCCGTGAGTTGACCGAGCCGCATCGCCTCGCGCGGGTCCGGCGTGCCGCCCGCGGCGAAGGAGCGGTGAACCCGGTCCCACGCCGTCTCTCCACCTGAGAGGTACGCGTGGAGCACGGCCACGGCGGCGCCGTCCTCCTCGCGCCCGGCCCAGCCGAGGAACGGCGCTACCGCGGGGAACCGGAGCCGCTCTCCGAGGTGGAGTCCGGTCTCGACCTCCGGGTGCGGTCCCGGCTCGGGCCAAGCGTAGATCTTGAGGATCGCCATCTCCCCGAACCGGAAGGACGCATTCGTGCGTCTCTCCGCCGCGGGCTCGGGGTCGGGGAGCGGTCCGTCGGCCGCCACGGAAGCCGGATGGCCGCGGAGCCGCTGTCCGCCCACCTCGCCCCCGGTCCCGCAGAGGATCATCGCGGCCAGGGCCCGTGCCGAAGAGGTGGTGTGGACCATCGGGCGAGAGGCTACCAGCGACCACGCCGCCTTCCTCAGAACCGCCGGCGAGATGGAAACCACCCGACAGCCGGTCAGCGCCGCGCGGGTACCGACAGGCGGAAGGCGGTTTCGAGGTCGGCGGGGGTGGGAGGGGCGCCGCCGTACCGGGAGGCCACGAGGCGGTCGAGGAGAGCGGCGGTCTCTTCGACTTCGCCGGCGGGGAGTCCGGCGGCCAGGAGCCGCGCGCGGAGGTCCGGCGCCACCACCTGCGCTTCCGTGCATCCGAGCCGGGCGGCGAGGAAGGCGGTGAACGCCTCGGGCAGATCGGCCCCCGGGCGCGATACCCGCTCCCGGAATGCCTCCCCGGCGGCCAGGATGCGGCGCTCCGCGGGACCGGGGCGGCCGCGGGATCTGCGGTGGAGGAGAACCGTCACCGCCGCGGCGACGACGAGGAGGGCTCCGGCGCCGAGAAGCAGCGCGACCGGCGGCCCCGCGCGCCCGAGGGAGGATGGGGAATCCGGACCGGTAGGATCCTGGTTCTCCGCCGCCCCGGCCGGATCCAGCGACACCGGATCCGTCCGGATCGTCCGGTACGCCGCCGGCGGGCCGGGGTCGAAGAAGGAGAACGGGATCGAGGGCAGCGTCCTGACGCCCGCCCGCAGGGGGGAGACATCGTAGGTCACCGTGCGAATCGGGGAACCCCGGTCGTCGAGGAGCCCGTAGACGTGGAAGTCCGCGAGCGGGTCGAGCCGTGGAGGGTCGAAGAAGGCGAGGTTCCCGTGACCCTCGATCCTGAACCGCACGCGAAGCGTCGGGCCGGAGGAGGCCTCCACGCCTTCGAGCGGCTCCACCTCCGCCCGCACTTCGTACCGGCCCACCGCCCCGCCGAAGTCCGGCGGGCGCCCGGCCTCGGGCAGCGGCGAAACGCGGACCACGACCTCCTCGCCGGTGATCCGGCCCTCCTGCCGGTCCAGGGGGCGGCGGTCGTCGAGGAAGTCCTCCGCGAACCGCGTGGCGAAGGCATAGCGCAGGACCGGCGCGGCAAGCCGGATCTCCCCCGGGACGAGGGGCAGGTACCAGCGCACGATCGCCACCACGCTCCAGGGACGGGGCAGCGCATCGCGAACCCCTTCGTCATCGACCGCCACGATGCGGTCGTTGAGGGCGATCGTCGGGAAGATCGCGCCCGGGATCGCGGATCCGGGGAGGAGGATGGTGTCCGGGATCCCCGAAAGCCACGGCGCCTCCACCCGCACCGGCAGGTCGACGGGACGGGAGAAGAGCGGGACGGCCTGTCTCTCCAGGAAGTCCCGGTCGAGACCGATCCCGATCCGAACGGCGAACGGCTGGCCGACCCAGCACTCCGCGGGGGACGCGTGGACGTCCAGCGTGGCGTGACGCGGCGGGTCGGGGTCGCCGTCCGCCGCCGCGGGGGCGATGGCGCAGAGGATCGGAAGCAGGAAGAGGAGCCGTCTCACCAGTCTTTCTCGACCTCCGCCGCCCGCGCCCGCTGCTCCGAGCGGCGCAGCGCGAGCTTCTCGCGTTCCTTTTCCACCAATCGGTCCAGCAAACGCCGGACCTGAGCGGGAGCCAGCTCCGTCTCCAGTACCCGCGTTTCGGGATCCGCCTCCTCCGACGGCGAGACCTCCTCCGGGGGCGGCGGGAGGTCGGGCTCCGGCGGGAGGTCGGGTCGCGCCACCCGCTCGCGGTTCCGATCGGCCTCGGCCTTCTCCCTCTGGAGCGCCTCGATCGCCGATACCGCGCGCTCGAAGTTCCGCCGGGCCTCGGGCCAGTCCGGACGGCTCACGGCGGCGTCGCGGAAGAAGTCCCGGGCCGCCTCCGCGTACCGGACCGCCACCTGAAGGGCGAAAGGCTCGGCCCCCGGGCCGCGCGCCTGTTCGGCCGCGATCTCCGAACGCGAGAATGCCACGCAACCGCGGAGTAAGGCGCACGGCCCGGCGACCGCCCCGTCCCCACGCTCCGCGGCGCGCGCCGCCGCGGCCTCCGCGTCCCGATGGTCCCCGGCAAGGAGCGCGGCGAGTGCCCGGTTGTAGAGGACCTCGGCGCCCGCGGTCCCGGAAGCCTCCTCCTCCGCCCGCGCGAACGCGTCGCGGGCTTCCTCGAATCGCCCCGCCTCGAAGGCCGAGAGGCCCTCGCGGAAGTCTCCGCAGCCCGCGAGGAGCGCGAGCGCGAGGAGCGCCGTCAGCGCCGCTTGCGATCGGGAAGCCATAGGCCGAGGATCCAGAGGAGGAAGGCCGCCACGAGCGGCCACTGGTACCGGTTCACCCGCATGCTGCGCCTCTCGGCCTCGAAGACCTTGTCGGCCCGGGGCGCGATGCCGGACTCGTACAGCTCGACGAGCGGGCGCGCGCGGCTCTCGGCGGCGACGAACGCGCCGCCCGCCGCCTCGGCGATCCGCGAGAGCCCGGCCACGTCCAGAGCGGAGAGGACCTCGCCCCCGGAGCGGTCGCGGAGGAACTCCTCCCCCCCACCCGAGTCCATCGGGATCCGCGCGCCGCGCGGCGACCCGAGTCCGAGAACGTGGACGGCGATCCCCCGGTCCGCGCACTCCCCGGCCGCGGCGAGGCCCGCTCCGGCGTGGTCGTCGCCGTCGGTGAGGAGCAGGATCGCCTCGTGCTCCCCGGTGCCGTGCCGGAGCGCGCCGAGTGCCGTCCGCAGGGCCGCGCCGAGGTCGGTGCCGCCCCGGGTCACCGACAGCGGGCCGGCGAGGTCGAGGAGCTGCCCGAGCGACTCCCGGTCGGAAGTCAGCGGCACGAGGAGCCGCGCCTCCCCGGCGAAGGCCACGAGCGCGATCCGGTCCCCCTCGGCCCGGGCGGCGAGGGCGCGGATCTCGTCCTTCGCCCGGGTGAGCCGGTCCGGCGCGACGTCGCGCGCGAGCATCGAGCGCGAGACGTCGAGGCACACCGCGATATCCGCGCCCCGCCGCGTGATCTCCTGCTCCCCCTCGCCCCACACCGGTTCGAGGACCGCCCCCAGGGCGCAGAGAAGCCCCACGGCGAAGAGCAGGTGCGCCCCGCGGCGCGAGCCGATGGACAGCTCGCGGGCGAGTTTCGCGTGGCGCGGACCGAGGTCACGGGCCATCTTCCGGCGGCTTCGCTGTTCGAGCCGGAGCAGCGCGGCCCCCGCGAGCGGCGCGAGGAGGAGCACCCAGAGGAAAGCCGGATGGAGGAAGAGGTCACCTGAGAGCGTGAGCAGAAATCCCCCGCGAGCCGCGCCGGGACGAGGCGCGAGCAGCGCAAGGAGCGAGGAGGACTCGACCTTGCGGAGCCGGTCGAAGAC
>JALOQY010000431.1 GCA_025459285.1 Planctomycetota bacterium
GTCACCGCCGCGTTGCTCCTCGACGGGACGACCGACCGGACGGACGGCGCCCGGGCGACCCCCGCCGCCCGCGATACGTGCGAGGCGGTTCTCGTCTCGATCCACGGGGCGATCCGCGCGCGGGACTTCGACCAGTTCGCCTCGTGCTTCGAGGAGACCGCCCTCGAGGAGTTCCTGACCGGGGATCCGCGGGGAGACTTCACGTCCCGATCCGAAGGCATCGCCGACTTCGCGTACCGGCTGGAGGTCCCGCTCCGGGGTGCTTCCGTGGGCGAACTGTCCTATCGCGTCGGCAGCAGTCCCGCGCTCGCCCGCGTACTCGGCCTCTCCCCTGCCGCGATGCTGCGCGTGGCGTTCCGCCACCACGAGGACGGCTTCCGGGTGGCCTTCGCCGGCGAAGAGGGGCGCGCCGGGACGCTCGCGAACCGACCGGAGGTGGATCGCAGGATGTTCCTCGCGAGACTCCAGGATCTGTCCGCGAACATCGACGAACTCATCCCCCTCCTCGCGTCGGCCCTGCCCCGCGAGAGCCGGGTGCCGCCCGAGGAACTGAAACGGCGCGTCCGGGAGGCCACGGCGGGGGAGAAGCTGGACTTCGAGGTCCTGGAGGAGGCCTCCACGGTAGAGGGGCTGCGGGCGACGATCGTGGTCCGGAGCCGGGGGCTCGCCCGCGTCCTCGCGCTTCCCGACGACCGGCTCGACCTCGATTTCCATCGCACGATGCGAGACCGACGATGGCGTCTGCGGAGCATCCGACCCCATGAAGACTAGGCTCCTGATCCTCTCGGCGCTCCTGCTCACGGCGTGCGGAAAGGAGGAAGCGGTCCCCGACCAGGCCACTCGTGAAGAAGCGGCCCGGGAGGCGGGCCGGAAGGAACTTGAACGGCGCATCGGAGAGGAAGTGCGCCGCGCCTCGGAGGCACTGGCCCGTGCGGACACCGAGGGCGCCTGGGCGGCATGGCGCGCGGCCCGGGATGTCGCCGGCGAGACCCCGGACCTCGCGCGGCTGGCCGGCGACATCCGGAAGGTGGAGAACGAGGCGAAGCACGCCGCGGCCTGGAAGTCCCTCTTCCGCCTCCTCAACGCCGACGCGCGGACCGACGCTCCGGAGGCGCGTCTTGCGAGCCTCGCCCGGGCGGCGGTGGAGGCGCGCGACTTCCTGGCCGCGCATCCGGAGTCGCCGCACCGCGAGGAAGCGGAGGCCGGCCTCTCCTACGCGGAACAGGAACTCCGCATCCACCGCGAGTTCACGGAGGCCCTGACCGCGGCGCGGGGCCATCTCGCCGCCGGACGGCACCGGGAGGCCGCGGCGGCCGCGCAGCGCGCGGGGTCGATCCTCGACCGGCCCGAGGTCGCGGTGGTCCTTTCCGACGCGCTGCGGGCCCTGACGCCGGAAGGCATGATTTTCGTGCCGGGCGGCCCCTTCCTCGCGGGGAAGAACCGGGAGCGCGCCTTCATCGGCCCGTTCTACATCGATCGAACGGAGGTGACGAACGCCCGATACGCGGAGTTCCTGAAGGCCACCGGCCACCCGCCGCCGGACCGGTTCCTGCTCGGCGCGCCGAGGGAGGGAGAGGAGCAGGTGCCCGTGACCTGGGTCACGCTCCCGGACGCCATGGCGTTCGCCGAATGGGCCAGGAAGCGCCTGCCGACGGAGCGGGAATGGGAGCGCGCGGCGCGCGGCACCGAGGGGTTCGCCTATCCCTGGGGCAACGACTGGGACCCGGCGAAGGGTCACTTCGGAACCGGAGGCCCACTGCCCGTGGGGAGCCGGCCGCTCGACGTCTCTCCGGAGGGGGTGCTCGACATGGCCGGCAACGTGGCCGAACTGACGCTCTCCCTGTTCGATCGCGAAGGGAAGAAGGACGGACCGATCCTCAAGGGCGGGAGCTGGTCGGACGAGATCCACCCGGAGTACGCCCTCGCCCATGAGCGCTATCAGGTCGCGCGCGAGCACAAGGACTCGGGCACCGGGTTCCGCTGCGTCCTCACCGCCCCGCCGCCCTGATCGTTCCTCGCGGATCGCCCTCGCGGGTCCGAGAATTCGGGACGACCCGCGGTCCGGGACTTCCTGAGCGCCGCGCGAACCGCGTGGAGACGAACAGGTCATGCGCGAACGACGGTTGAACGACGACGTCACGGTGGTGATCCTCGGCGGAGGCCGCGGATCGCGGCTCTTCCCACTGACGAAACTCCGGAGCAAGCCGGCGGTCCCGCTCGCCGGGAAGTACCGGCTCATCGACGTGCCGATCAGCAACGCGCTCCACTCGGGCATGGAGCGGATCTTCATCCTCACCCAGTTCAACTCCGTCTCCCTGCACCGCCACATCGCCGATACCTACAAGTTCGCGGCCTTCTCGCGGGGGTTCGTGGAGATCCTCGCCGCCCAGCAGACGCCGTCCGACGACCGCTGGTTCCAGGGGACGGCGGACGCCGTGGCTCAAAACCTCCGGTTCATCTGCTCCCGGCCCGGGGGACTCGTCCTCGTCCTGTCCGGGGATCACCTGTACCGGATGGACTACGGACGAATGGTCGCCCGACACCGGGAATCCGGCCGCGATGTGACGCTCGCGGTGCTCCCCTGCTCGGAGGAGGAGATCGCGGAGTTCGGAGCGGTGCGGGTGGACGGCGCCGGCAACGTCCTCGAGTTCCGGGAGAAGCCGGCGACCCCCGGGGCTCGCGAGGGCATGGCCGTCCCGCCGGACCTCGCGCGATCCCACGACCTCGATCCCCGCCGGCCGTACCTCGCCTCCATGGGCGTGTACCTGTTCTCCGAGGCCGCCCTCGCGGACTCGCTCGCTCCGGGGATGATCGACTTCGGGCGGCACGTGCTCCCGGCGGCCGTGAAGGCGGGCCGGGTGGCGGCGTGCTTCTTCGACGGCTACTGGCGGGACATCGGGACGATCCGCTCTTTCTACGAGGCGCACCTCGACCTCGTGAGCCCCACGCCCCCCTTCGACTTCTACGATCCCGGGTGGATGATCTACACCCACCCCCGATTCCTCCCCGGCTCCCGCCTCGACGAGGTGCGACTCGATCGGTGCGTGATCGCGGACGGCGTGATCGCGGAGCGGTCGGAGATCTCCTCCTCCGTGGTCGGGATCCGCGCTGTGCTCCGCGGCGCGGTCCTCCGGCGCACCCTGATCATGGGCGCCGACGAGGAGTATCCCGACGTGCCGGGCGCCCCGCCGGTGGGCATCGGCGAGGGCTCGCTCATCGAGGACGCGATCGTGGACAAGAACGCCCGTGTCGGGCGCGACGTCCGCATCCCCGCCCGCCCCGGACGCCCGGACTCCGACGGTCCCGCCTGGGTGGTCCGCGACGGCATCGTCGTGATCCCGAAGAACGCCGTCCTGCCCGACCGTACCGTCATCTGACCGTTCAGAGGCGGTGAAGAAATCCCGCGCGGCCTCGTTGCCGGCCTCGGCGCGAACGGACATTCCGACCGCGATCGCGAGCACATGCCGCGCCGAGGCCGGCAACCCTGCGGGCCGGGGCGATGCACATCGCATCGCTGCGTTGCCGCTCGTCACCGACCGGCTCCGCAAGGTCGACTCCT
>JALOQY010000432.1 GCA_025459285.1 Planctomycetota bacterium
CCGCGCCTCACCCTCGAGGAGACCCGGGCGCCCGAGCGCGAATGCCGCGAGCGCCACCGCCTCCCCCGACTGGAAGGAGGCCGAAAGCTGTTCGAGCGCGGCCGAAAGGAACGGGAGTCCCCGCTCCGGACGGCGGCCCCGGAGCCCGTGGCGGGCGAGGAAGACCGCGGCCTCCCCGGGGAGCCCTCCCGGATCGCGGCCGGCCAGTCCCTCCCGGTCGACGCAGGCTTCCGCGAGGCGTTCGTGGATCTCCTCCCGGCGCCCCTCGGACAACTCCGCGCGGAGTGTCTCTTCGATCAGGTGGTGATCGAACCGGCAGCGGATTCCTTCCGTCCGGACCACTCGTGCGTGGCGCTCCAGCCGGCCGAGACACTCGAGGACATCCACGAGAGTCCGGCCGAGGACCCGGGCCGCGAGGTCCGGATCGAAGCGGGTGCCTTCCACCGCTCCGACCTCGAGGACCGCGCGCTCCGCCGGGGAGATCCCGCGCAGCCGCGCGGAGACGAGGTCTCGAACCACGGCCGGAACCCGGATCTCGGCGATCGCACCCGTGTCGGCGAAGGAACCGTCGTGAAGCGGGACGATGAGGCGCTCCTCCCGGAGCAGCCGGATCATCTCGAACACGAAGAAGGGCACTCCGCCCGACCGCTCGGCGATCCGGTCGCCGAGGCGCTCCGCGAGTCCGGCGTTTCCCAGGGTCTCCCGGAGGAGCTCGGTCACCTCGCCGGGCCCGAGTCGGGCGATGCGGTGCCGGTGGAAGGAAGGCTCTCGGGCGAAGGGTGCAAGCTCCTCCTCCGGCACACCGGGCCGTGCGGCCAGGACCACGAGGATCCGATGGCCCTCCGCCGCCTGGCAGAGCGACAGGAGCAGGCTGCGGACGGAGACCTCCGCGAAGTGCACGTCATCGAGGATCATCAGCAGAGGTCGTTCCGCCGAGAGGGCCCGGACGAGCCGGACGGACAGGCCATGGACCCGCTCCATCGGCACGGCCTCGCCGCCCACGGGCTGCCGGTGGTCCCTCACGCTGGTGACGACACCCGCAAGCGCCTCGCCGCTCTCCGGCAGATAGCGCTTGAAAGCCTCGACGAGGCCCTGCTCACCGAACAATCCGGTGAGTGCCTCGGCCAGGGCACCGGCGGCACATGCCGGAGCATAGGAGCCGTACATCATGAAGGCATCCTCTCCGTCCACGGTGTCGAAGAACGCGTCGAGGAGCCGCGACTTGCCGATGCCCGCCTCGCCTTCCAGGAACACCGCTCCTCCCTGCCCGGCCCGCGCCCGCTCCCAGGCGGTTCGAAGCGCCGCGAGGTCCTCGCCTCGACCCACCAGGCGGGTGTCCCGGCGCACGAGCACCTCCGGTCGCCGGCCCGGGCCCGCGGCAACGCCGGCTCCCCGTCCCGTCCACCAGGGGGATTGCTCGCCGCGCTCGAGGATCCCGGCCACGGCCGCCGCGGGGCCGAGGCGATCCGCGGGGGCCTTCTCCAGCAGACCTGAAACGACCGCGGCGAGGAAGGGGGAGGACCCGGAGGGGGCGCGGTCGAGAACCGGTGCCGGCGACCGCAGGTGCGCCACCCGGACGTCCGAGGGGCGGTCCCGCCGGAAGGGATTGGCCCCGGCAGCCAGTTCGTGCATCACCACACCCAGGGAGTAGAGGTCCGCCGCCGGTCCCACCTCCCGGCCGTCGAACTGCTCCGGGGCGGCGTAGAGGAGCGTACCGGCGAACGTACCGCGCGAGCCGGGCGTGGAAGTGCGACCGAAGGGGCGCGCCAGTCCGAGATCCATGAGCCGGACGCGGTGGTCGTGGGTGACCATCACGTTCTCCGGCTTCAGGTCCCGGTGGACGATCCCCGCGGCGTGGATCGCGGCGAGGCCGGCCGCGATCTGCCGTGCGACTTCCCGGAGAAGCGCCTCGGGCACCGTGCCGAGTCGCCGGAGGAGTTCCCGGAGCGTGTGCCCCTCGACGTACTCGGTCACGAGGAAGTGGACCGTCCGGGCACCGACCCGCGCGGAGTCCGAACAGAGGGTCCGCACCACGTTCTCGTGCGCGACCCGGCCACCGAGTTCGGCCTCTCTCCGGAACCGCTCGAGGAAGCCCGGCAATCCCGGAAGATGGGCGTGCAGGACCTTGAGCGCAACCCTTCCCGTCGATCGGCAACAGGCGCAGTCCGGACCCGTCTCGGCGAGGTAGACGGTTCCCATGCCGCCCGCACCGATCCGCCGCAGGATGCGATAGGGACCGATCGTCGAGGGGACCCGGATCGGGGGCGCGAACGCCAGATCGACGAGGGGAAGGCAGTCGAGGAGTTCCCGCAGCGCCCCGGACTCCCCGGGGTGGGCGGCGAGGAAGCCCTCGGGGTCCGGGTCCCCCCCCCGGTCCAGGAGATCCTGCCACTCCGCGAGGAGATCCGCGAGACGCCGGCGGTCATGCACCGCCATCTCCTCGGAGCCGGTCGAGCGCCCGCTTGAAACCGACCAGCGCTCGCCCGTAGAGCTTCTTGGCCGCTTCGCGCGAGCGCCCCATGCGCTCGGCGGCCTCTCCGAGGGTCAGGCCGTCCTCCCGCGTGAGGCGGAGGATCTCGCGATGGGCGGCCGGAAGGCTGTCACGGGCCCGGCAGGCCAGGTCCGCCAGCTCGCCGGCCATGGCGACCTCGCTGGGGGTGGCCTGCGGCGCGATCAGGGAGTCCACCTCTTCCCCGCCCGCATCGGCCACCTCCCGGCGGATCGACCGCTCCTCCGCCTGCTGGTGGCGGCGGGCCACGTCGAGGGTCTTGTGTTCCGCGATCCCGAAGAGCCAGCGGCGGAACTCCTCGAGGGTCTCCCCGGTGAACCGCTCCCGGGCATCGAAGGCCGCCACCTGGGTCTCCTGGATGACGTCGGAGATGCCCATCCGCCGCCGCAGCGCGGGGGACAGCTGCCGGCCCACCCGGCGACCCAGCGCCCCGGCGTACCGTTCGAACAGGGTCCGCCAGGCTTCGTGGTCACCGTCCCGGAAGCGACGAATCAGCGGTGAGACATCAGGAGGATCGCCCATGTCCTCTCCTCTCTCCGCCCATCTTCGCAATCCGGCCGGGAAGATTCAAGATCGGGGGATTTTGCGCGTCCCCGCGGGCGGTTCCATCGCGAATACCCCATAGAAGGACTAGTCGCGACTCAGGGTCGTGTCGGCGGGGAGCCGGCTCGGGCCGCGGCCCAGGGAACTCGGAAGTCTTGGGGCAGGGCGGCGGGCCGAAACCCGCCGCCTGATTCTCCCGGCAGCCCGTCGGGGCCGGCGACGATGTCAGCAATGCAGCCCTTTACCCCGACGGGCTGCCGGCCGGGGCTACTTGCTGAAGGGGGCGGCGCGGGCGATCAGGGCTTCGAGGTCCGGTTCGTCCGGATTCTGCGGCAGACCCGGGTGGATGACCGCCATCTGGCACTTCTCCGCGGCCTCCACGAGTTGGCGGTAGGTGCCCGCCTTCGGGTCGGCGATCTTCGCCTGCTTGTTCTCGTCATAGACGAACATCTTCGGGTCGGCGATCTTCGCCTGCTTGTTCTCGTCATAGACGAACATCTTCGGG
>JALOQY010000112.1 GCA_025459285.1 Planctomycetota bacterium
GCCGGCGGGGCGCCTTCGGCGCCCGGGCCGACGCGATCCGGGGCGGCCAGACACCGCCGGCCGCCCGGATTCCTTGCCGCAGACCCGCGGGCGCGACGTATCTTCTGCCCCCCGGAGGCGCAGATGTCCCACGAGCAGAAGCACGACGACCATGCCGGTGATGCCCCGCACGCCGGTCACGACGACCCCACGGCCCATGACGCCCACGGCCACCACGGGGACGTCCGGAACCCGGACTACGACGGTCCGGATCGCCACTGCCTCCCCCCGGACGTCCACGCCTCCCTCCCGAGCGGCATCATCTTCATCCTCCTGATGGTCGCCCTCGCCGCCGGCGCGGCGTGGCTCGGGGTGAAGCTGCTGTAACAGCCCGCCGGCGCGCGGCAACCCCTCGGCGACGGGCGGCCAGCCTGTCGGGGCCGCGGACGATCACTGCGGTGGGACCCCTTCACCCCGACAGCCTGCTGGTCGTGAGGGACCACGCTCTCCGGCCCGAGGTCGGGCCGGTCCGGGACCGTCAGCGGGGAGATCCGGCGGCGGCGGGGCCGGGTGGCGGGGCCAGGAATGTGCCTGGCACCAGGTGGTACCGGGAGGTGCGCTGGGCGGGGGCGAAGCCGGCGAGGCGGATCTCGGCGCGGATCGACTCGACATCCATCGCGTGATGGACCGCGCCGGCGGAGGAGACCACGTTCTCCTCCATCATCGTGGAGCCGAAGTCGTCGCAGCCGAAGCGGAGCGCCCGGCGCGCCACCTCGCGGCCCTGCGTCGGCCACGAGGCCTGGTGGTGCGCGAAGTTGTCGAGGAAGAGCCGGGAGAGCGCCGCATGCCGGAGGTACTCGTCGGGCCCGGCGCCGAGAGGTTCCCCGCGCTTCGCGGCACCCGCCCCGAGGGGCGTGTTCTCCGGCTGGAACGTCCAGGAGATGAACGCCGTGAAGCCGTTGCCGTGGGCCGCGAGAGAGCGATCCTGCAGGTCGCGCAGGCGCGCAAGGTGCCGGATGCGCTGCTCCGGCGTCTCGCCGAACCCGATGACCATCGTCGCCGAGGTGGTGAGCCCGAGGCGCTGTGCCGTCTCCATCGTCGAGAGCCAGGCGCCGGCGGTCTGCTTCTTCCGGGCGATGCGGCCCCGCACCTCGTCGTCGAGGATCTCCGCGCCGCCCCCGGGGAGACCGTCGAGGCCCGCCGATTTCAGGTCCGAGAGGATCTCCTCGATCGAGGCCCCCTCCAGCCGCGCGAGGTGGTCCACCTCCGACGGAGAGAATGCGTCAAGGGTGATCGAGGGGAACCGCGCCTTCAGGAACGAGAGCATCGTGCGGTAGAAGGGCAGGCGGAGGTCCGGGTGATGGCCTCCCTGCAGCAGGACACGGGTCCCGCCGATCGCGGCAAGCTCCGCGACCTTCGCGGCGATCTGGTCCGGCGCGAGGACGTAGGCCTCGGCGTGGTCCGGCGGCCGCCAGAACGCGCAGAAGAGGCAGTGGGTCACGCAGACGTTCGTGTAGTTGACGTTGCGGTCCACGAGATAGGTGACCGTCGCCGGGTCGGCGCGACGGAGGCGGAGTTCGTGCGCCGCGGCGCCGAGTCTCTCGAATGGCGCCGACCCGTGGAGCGCGAGCGCCTCGGCGGGAGAGAGACGCTCACCCGCTCGCGCCCGGTCGAGGATCTCGTCCACGGGGTCGGTCATCGGCGCGGGATTGTAGGCCGGGGGACGCGCGGCGCGGCATTTTCGCCTTTCGACCAGCCGCGGGTTGGCGTAGGATCCGACGGGCCATGAGCGACGAAAAGGTCTTGATCGCCAAGGACTTCCGCGTCGGGACGCAGAACCTCCTCTTCCTCCCGAAGGGATACCGGAAGGGGCGGAAGTGGCCGCTCGTCGTGGCCCTGCACGGCATGGGCATGAGCGCCGAGGAGTTCGCGAACCTCCTCTCGCCGCTGCGCTCCCTCCCCGCCATCCTGTTCGTGCCCGAAGGCGTGTATCCCTTCGAGATCAAGGTGGCGGGGCAGACCGGCCTGGGTCGCGCGTGGTACCTGTACGCCGGCGACCGCGGAGCCTTCGTGGAGTCGATGGAGCGGACCGGCCGGCATCTGCGGGCCCTCGCCGGCCGGATCACCCGCGAGTACCCCGTGGACCGGAACCGCCGCGTGCTGCTCGGGTTCTCCCAGGGTGGCTACCTCGCCGCCTACGAGGGGCTGCGCGACGCCGCACACTGGCGCGGGCTCGCGATCATCGCCGCCCGCGTGGAGGACGAGCTCCTCGGCGACGCGCTCCGGAAGGCTTCCGGACTCTCGGTCCTCCTCCAGCACGGCCTGAAGGACCGCGCCGTGCCGTTCAGCAAGGCCGAGAAGAGCCGCGACGCGCTCCTGCAGGCCGGCATCGAGGTGAAGTTCCGTCCCTACGACTCCGGCCACCACCTGACGGCGGAGCAGACGCGCGACCTGCGCGACTGGCTCGGGGACCTCATCGGCCGCTAGCAGCCTGTCGGGGACAGGGGTCGCACCGCATCACTTCTGCGCCTTCACGTCGGCGTTGATGCCCTCCGCCACCGCCCGCAGGTTGGGGTCGGAGATGAGAGCGGTGTTGATGAGCAGGTTGAGCCGGTGGCCGATGATGAACCAGTCGCTCTTCCGCCCGGTGTCCTCCGCGCCGACGCTGAACTTGTAGACTCCGTAGTACCAGCCGGTGGCGCTCTCGAAAGGGGCCTTGCCGCCGAAGATCCCGGCACCCGTGAGGCCGAACCCGGCGGGGATCGTGCCGCTCATTCCCTCCCACCTCACGTCCTCGGGCTCGATGTCGGGCCGCCCGCCGGCGGTGGCGAAGGCGAGCAGCGGGTAGCTGACCATCGTCGTGGCGTCGGCGAGCAGGTAGGGGTCCGTGGGGAAGAGCGGGAAGTACTCGCCCTTCAGCTCGGAAGACTTCCCGGGCAGCGCGCGCTTCGCCGTGAAGGCCGCGAGGTTCGCGGCAAGGGTGTCGAGTTCCGTGCTCGTGAAGGTGGCGTCGTGGTTCGCCGAGAAGTCCCCGTACCGGTCCGGCAGTCCGCTCGGGCTGTCGTCCGCGAACCAGTCCCCGTTCGCGAGCCCCAGGCTCCGCCCGACATGGTGGGCGAGGACCGCCGCCATCTCGCGGGCGAGCCGGTTGATCGTCCCGGCGATGAGCGCCATGCGCGCGTACTCGACTTCCTTGGGGTAGTAGCGGTTGCCGTCGGCCCATGGCCGGAAGAACACCGCGTCGGAGGCCGTGAGCTTGCTGGCGCGCATCCCGATGAACGACCCGCGGAAGTCCGACGTGGTTCGATCCGTGTCGCCGGGGTCCATCTCCGCGATCCCGAAGAGGACGGTGGCCCCTCCTCCGTCGACGTTCTCCAGTGCCGCGTTCCCGGCGTCCACGGGGACGAGGCCCCAGTTCAGGGTCGGGTGGTCGCTCGCGGAGGCGTCGGAGATGTTGCCGCCGATGACGATCCGGTTCCATGCCGTGCCGGGCGCGCCGAGGAGCGCCGGCGGTGCTTCGAGGACGAAGGAGACCGGCAGGACGGTGCCGTCCGCCGGCAGTTCCCCGGTGGTGCCGTCCAGGAGGAAGAACCGCCGCAGGTGGTAGAGCGTGTAGGTGGCCACGGCGGAGGCGGCGTAGTCGTCGAGCGTGGCGTTCACGCCGCTCCTGAGGCCGAAGAGCGAGAGGCTCTGCCGGAAGTCCTCGGTGAAATCGAGGTGGAAGACCTCGGTCTCCTCCGTCACCCCGTCGGGCAGCGCGACCTTCACGGGATCGACCACCGTGAAGGTCGTCTCCGCCGGCGCGCCGCTCGGGTTCACGAGGCGGAGCGTCCACTTGCCGGCCGCCGCGCCGGAGAGGTCGAAGTCCACGGAGAGGCCATCCGTGATCGGCGTCGTGTCGAGGGCCGGCACCTGCGCCGACTTGCCGGAGAGCCGGACGTCGGCGTCGGGATCGATGCCGGTCCCGGTCACCTCGATGCCCGTCGCCGTCCGCCCCATGAGCGCGTCCGGCGGGGTGACGGAGGCGATGACCGGCCGGGGGCCGAAACCGCCCGCGGAGAGCCACATCTCGCGCTTGGCGACCTTCGGCTGCTTCGCGGTGATCGAGCCGGAGGCCGGACCGCCCAGGCCTTCGATCTCGATCGTCCACACGCCGGTCCGGCCGAGGGGGATCTTGCTGCCCTTCGTGCCGGAGAGCGGCGTCGAGACGAGGACCGGATCGGTGAGGCTGACCGCCGTCGCCCCCTTGAGCTTGAAGGAGAGGACCGCCCCGGCGTAAGCGCCGAAGGGGATCTCCGCGCGCTCGCCGGGCGCGAGGTCCGTCGCGGGGATCGTCGTCTTCGAGCCCGGTTTGCCCTTCACCGTGAGCAGGTACTTCCCCGGCGTCGTGCCGGAGACGACGAGGTCGTAGAAGCCCGGCACGGTGAGGACGGCGCCGCCCGGCCCGGGCCCCTCGACGGCGAGGGTCGCGCCCGGATCGGGGGTCCCCTCCGGCGCGAGCGTGGTCTTCAGCTTCGTCCCGGCCGGGGCGAAGAAGGCGAGGCGGTGCGCTTCCCCGGCCACACCGAACGTGCCGTGGATGGTGTCGACGAGGCCGATGTCGGCATTCACTTCCGGCGATGGTTCCGCCGCGGGCAGTGACACCGGCGAGACGGAGACGGCCAGGAGGACGAGCGGGACGAGCCACGGTTTCATGGGATCGAGTCCTCGGATCACTTCGGTGCCTTCGGGGCGGGGATCGCCGTGATCTCCGACAGCTTCCCAGCGGCCTTCTCCGCCGCCGGGAAGCCGGCGAAGCGCTCCATCACCAGTCGAAGCGCCTCGGCGGCCTCCGCGAGCCGCCCATCTTCCGAAAGGGAGAGGGCGTCGGCCAGAACGACCTCGGAAAGCCGCACGACCTCCTCGAGTTCGCTCGTGCCGTGGACGCGGGTCCCCGCATCGTAGCGGACCTTCGCGAAGGTGTCGAGCACGGGGCGCGCCTCCCCGTATCGCTCCGTCCGGCGGGCGCGCACGAGCCGGAGGCTCTGCTTCTCCACGAACTCCCGCGCCGCGTCGGGGTCCGTCAGGAACAGCGCGTCGAGCGCGCCGGCGCGGACGTCCGCGTCGCGCGAGAGCAGCCTCCGGTCGAAGATTCGGCGGCCCCGCGGGTCGGAGAGACGGCCGAGGCGGCGGAGGAACTCGGCGCGGTCCGGGCCCTCTCCGGCCCGCTCCTCCAGCGCCACGGCGTTTCGCCATTCGTCGTCGAGGGCCGTCCGGACGCGGGTGGAATTCACCTGGACCATCACGGCCGCCGTGTAGAGATGGCCGCTCGCCACATCCCGCACGATCCCCACCGCGGCGTGGCTAGGGAAGGTCGAGACCAGCGGGGCGCGGAAGGCGCTCTCCCGGAGGAAGTACTCCCGGAAGAGCCACCGGAGGGAGCGCGGCGCGGCGAGGGACTCCGAGCAGTAGGAAACGGCCTCGGGACCCACCTCGGGGTTCTCCACGGGGAATTTGCGGACCGTCCTCGGCCAGCGGTAGACGTCCATGAACCGGTCCGCGATGCACCCCTTGCCGGGGATGATGTGGAGGAACTCCTTCGGACGCGGGGAGAGGGCGAGGTAGTCCCGGAGGTGGTCGCGCGCGAGGATGGCCGCCGGCTCGAGCCACGGATAGGGCGCGAGTTTCCGCTCGACGCGGTACGCGTTGATCTTCCCGAACAGGTCCCGCTCCAGCCGGAACGGGTCCTCGTCCGCGCGCTCCGGCGCGTACTCCGACTCCGGCCGGCGCTTCTCCTCTTCGCCGCGCGCCGGCGCCCGGACCCCGGCGTAGACGGTGAACTGCGCCGCCCAGCGGTCGCCCTTCGCGGAGTCGGCCACCAGTTCCAGTCGGTAGGCGCCGGGCCCGGCGTCGAAGAGGACGTCGAACTCCGATTTCGTCGGCCCCGGGGCGCGGAGGGGCCGCAGGTACTTCGTCTCCCCGGAAGGGCGCGTGACCGAGAAGACGGGGGAGTGATACCCCGGACGGAGTTCGACCGCGAACGTGATCGACCCGCCGGCGGGGATCTCCCGGGGGAAGGGTGAAACGGTGGCGATCTCCGGCCGGAACGCCTCTTCGCCGGCCAGCGCGGCCAGGGAGGCGGCGAGGAACGCGGTCAGGGGGAGGGCGATGCGGAACACGCTCCCTATTATAATCGCTTCCCGCCCATGCGCCGGACGGCCTTTCCCTTTCTGCTGTTCGCCCTCGCCCTCGTCGCGCGCCTCGGCGTCGCCGGCGCGCGGGGGATCGACCGCCCGCCGGCCGAGGACGGGAGGGGCTACTTCGAGATCGCCGGGAACCTCGCGGCGGGGCGAGGCTTCGTCCTTGACCGGACGTTTCCGCGGGGCGACGGCGACGTCCACCTTTCGCTCCGCTCGCCGCGGCCGCCGCTGTGGCCCGCGGCGCTGGCCGGGGTGCGTCTCCTCGGGGGCGGCCCCGCGGCGGGCCGGGTCCTCGCCGCCGCGTGCGGGGCGCTCTCCGTCCTCGCGCTGTGGCTCTTCGCCCGCCGTCTCCTCCCGCGCGGACCGGCGGCGGCCGTGGCCCTGGCCTTCGCCGTCTGGCCGGCGCACCTCTTCGCCTGCTCCGACCTCTACTCCGAGCCGCTCTTCATGCTGCTCACGCTCCTCGCGCTCCTCGCGCTCCAGGGCGGGGGGGGGCTGCCTGCCGGGGCCCTCCTCGGCCTCGCCGTCCTCGCGAGGCCCGCGGGCCTCGCCCTGCTCGCGCCCCTGGCGCTGTTCGTCCTGCTGGCCCCGGTCTTCGCCGGCCGGCGCGGCCGCGCCCTGGCCGCGCTCCTCGTCGCCGCGGTCGCGGTCCCCCTCCCGTGGCTCGCGCGAAACGCCGTGATCCACGGGCGCCCGCTTCTCACCACGAACGGTGGCGTCACGTTCTTCGGCGGGAACAACGCGCGGTCTCTCGACGGTCCGTACCCCGGGGGCTGGCTCCGCCCGCAGGACGTCCTCCGGGAGGCCCCGCCGGAATATGGCCAGTTCGGCTTCGCCGGACTCACGGAGGAGGAGAGCGACCGCGAATTCTTCGCGCGGGGCCTCTCCTTCGTCCGGGACGAGCCGGGCCGGTGGGGCCGGCTTCTCCTCTTCAAGGCGCTGCGGTTCTTCGACCCCGACCAGCACTCCAGGAAGCCGGACCGGGGGCTGAAGCGGCTGGCGGGATGGCTGTCCTTCGGGCCGGTGCTGCTCCTCGCCGTGGCGGGGGCCCTGCTCACCCTGCGCGCCCGGTGGCGGGATCTCCTCCTGGTGCATGGCCTCGTGGCGGCGCAACTGGCCACCGCGCTCGCCTTCTACGGGGACGCGAGGATGCGGCTCCCGGCGGAACCGGCGTTCCTGATCCTCGCCGGGGTCGCGTCCGGGTGGATCGTCAGCCGGCGAGGCGGTCGAGGAGTTGGGAGAGCACGGCCTTCGGCTTGAAGCCCGTGACGCGGTCCACGGCCTGTCCGCCCTTGAAGAAGATCAGGGTCGGGACGGCCATGATGCCGAACGAGGAGGGCGTCTGGCGGCTCTCGTCGATGTCCATCTGCACGAATTTCACGCGGCCGGCGTAGTCTCTCGAGAGGCCCTCGACGATGGGCGCGAGGCTGCGGCAGGGGCCGCACCACTCGGCGGAGAAGTCCACGAGAACGGGCAGGTCGGACTTCAGGACCTCGGCTTCGAACGTCGAGTCGGTCACCTTGGGCAGCGAACTCATGAGTGGACTCCTCGGACTCCCGGCACCGCGGGGGGAAGAAGGGAGAATGAAAACCGAGTCCCCCCCGCCGGCCCAAGGGATTTCCCCGCCGCTTCGCCCTCCGGACGATGCGGGTTATGATGTCGCGGGGCTAGGAGGTCTCGAGATGCGTGTCGGTCTGGTCGTCGCGATCGCCGTGCTGGCTGCCGGGGCGGGCCTTCTGGGTGGCTTCTTCCTGCCGCGATCGGGGGAGGCTGCCGACACGGATCCGGGCGCCGTGGCGGGGACGTTCCGGTTCCGGAACCCGCTGCTCGACGCGGCGCCGGCCGAGTGGGCGATCTATCGCCTCATCGACGGGAAGAAGATGCGGATCGAGGTGATGAAGGTCGACCCCTCCTCGCGGGCGGTCACGCTGCTCGAGGAGAGGCGGGACCCGGTGGCCGACGCCCTGCTCGGCAGCGAGGTCCGACCGATCAACCCCAACCACTTCTTCCTCGCCTTCGACAGCGCCGGGGCGGTTGTGACCTCCGTCTGGACCGAAGACGTGGAAGTCGGCGGGAAGATGATCCGCTGTCTCGCCATCGAGACCATCGGCCACCTGGCGGGACTCGTCCGGCACTTCTACTCGCCGGAGATCCCCGCCCTCGGACTGGTGCGGCAGGTGAGCGTCCGCGAGGGGTCCTCGTCGCCGTCGGCCGAACTCCTCGACTGGTCCGGCCGGCGGTGAAGGACCTCGCCGGCGGCATCCCCGGAGTGCTCGCGCGGGCCGCCGCCGGCCGCGTGGACGTCCCCGCCCTGCGCGCCCGGGCCACGCCCGCGTGCCAGGCGACGACTTACGGCCGCCTCGTCCACGAGATCGACCTCTTCGCCCGGGGGCTCCTCGCCTCCGGCATCCGTCCCGGAGACCGCGTACTCCTCCTCGCCGACAACTCGCCGCGCTGGCTGGTGGCGGACCTCGGGATCCAGCGGGCGGGGGCGATCTCGGTGCCCCGTGCGGCGGACACCACCCCCGGCGAACTCACCCACATCCTCACCGACTGCGCCGCGTCGGGAGCGGTTCTCGGCGACGCCGGTCTCCGCGGCAGGCTGCCCGCGGTCGGGGAGGGCCTTCGCCTCCCGGTCGCCCTCTCCGGGGGCGGCGACGGGGTCTGCTCCTTCGAGGTGCTGCTCGACCGCGGGGCGAGCGAAACCCCCCTGCCGCCGCCCGCGCCGACCGCGACGATCGTCTACACCTCCGGGACCACGGGCACTCCCAAGGGCGTGATGCTTTCGCCGGAGAACATCCTGCACAACGTGCGGGTCCTCCCGCCGCTCATCGGGCTCCGGCCGGGCGACCGCTTCCTCGCGGTGCTCCCCCTGTGGCACATGTTCGAGCGGACGGTGGAGTACACGGTCCTCTCGACGGGCGGCACGCTCACCTACGGGACCCTGCGGACCCTCCGGGAGGACCTCCGCGCGGAGAGCCCCGACTACGTCGCGGCGGTCCCGAGGCTCTGGGAGGGCGTGGCGGCGGCCTTCCGGCGGGAGGTCGAGCGCCGCGGCCCGGTGGCGCGCTTCCTCCTGCGACGTCTCCTCTCCTTCACCGAAGGGCGGCGGACGATCTCCGGGAGCCTCGTTCCCGACCGGCCCGGAGGAGCGGGCTTCGCGCGGCGGCTCGCCCGCCTCGTCCTCGACGCCCCCTTCGCCCTGCCGGCGCGCCTGCTGTTCGGGAAACGGATCCGCCGGGCCACCGGCGGACGGATCCGCGCGGGGATCTCCGGCGGCGGGCTCCTGCCGCTGGACACCGATCTCCTGTTCGACGCGCTCGGACTCCGGCTCATCGTGGGATACGGGCTCACGGAGACGGCGCCGGTGGCGGCGTTGCGGTCCCCGCGGCGCAACGTGCTGGGGACGATCGGGCGGGCGATCCCGGAGACCGAGGTCCGGATCGCGGATGGCGCCGACCGGCCCCTGCCGCCGGGCGTGGCCGGCGAGATCCACGTCCGGGGGCCGCAGGTGATGACCGGCTACTACGGGAACTCGGAGGCCACGGCCCGGGTGCTTGCCGCCGGCGGGTGGTTCCGCACCGGCGACCTCGGGTCGGTCACGCCCGCGGGGGACATCGTCTTCCGCGGCCGGGCGAAGGAGACGATCGTCCTCTCCGGCGGGGAGAACGTGGAACCCGGACCCATCGAGGCGCGGATCCTGCTCTCCCCGTTCGTGCGCCAGGCGCTGGTCGTGGGCCAGGACCGGAAGCAGCTCTGTGCACTCCTCCTCCCGGAGGTCGATCGCGCCGGGGCCGAGGCCCGCGCGCGGGGGGTCTCCGTGGAAGCCCTGCTCCGGTCGGAAGTCGCGCGACTGGTGAGTGCCGAGGCCGGCTTCCTGCCGCGCGAGCGCGTGGCGCGGGTGGCGGTTCTCGACCGGGACTTCACGGTGGATGACGGGACGCTGACCCCGACACTGAAGGTGCGGCGGAACGTCGTGCTCGAACTCTACCGGGACCGGATCGAGGAGCTCTATCGCCGGTAGACGCGCTCCGAGAAGAGGTCCGGGTCGGCGAGCCAGGCGCGGACGCGGCGGACGGCGTCCGTGAGCCCCCGCGTCTCCGACAGGTCCATCAGGTTCTGCCGGTCACCGTGCGTGCCGAGCCAGTTGGCGAGGATCCGGCTGTCCGCGGGGTCGCCGGCGACGAGCCGGTCCCGCCGGAAGAACCAGCCCCGGACCGCCTCCCGCAGGGCCCGGGAATCCGGACGCTGGCGGTCCAGTTCGAGGCGCGCCACCGGTTGTCCCTCGCGAACGAGGAGGACCGTGGCCCGGGCCGGATCCCCGGCCGGCAGGAAGAGCGCGAGGTCGCCGGCGGCGGGTCTTCGGTCCGCGGTGTCGCGCTGCACGTTGAAGGGGGGACGCTTCGACCGGATCAGTTCCGCCTCCCGGAGCAGCGCGGCGAGCTCCGATCCGGTCTCTTCCCACTCGATGCGGAACAGGCGGGCGAGGAGATCCTCCTCCCCGAGCCGGCGCTTTCGCGCGTGGCCGAAGTAGGAGCGGACCCGGCGTCGCAGATCCACGGCCTTCCCGACGTAGAGCAGGTTCCCCCCGCGGTCGAGGAAGAGGTAGACGCCGGGGCGCGAAGGGAGCGTGTCGAGGAACTCCGGTCCGAACTCGAGACCGCCGAAGAGCGCGTCCGGGGGGGGATCCGCGGCGAGGCGCTCCCGGGCCTGGAGCCAGATCCCGAGGGTGGCGCGGGCGCGCAGGCCGGGGTCGTCGCCCTCCGGGACCGGGACCTTGAATCTCTCCGCCGCCCCCGGGAGTCCGGCTCTCCGGGGGAGGAGGCCCGCCGCCCGGAGGGCCGGGCCGAGGAGGACGATCTCCCCGGGCGTCTCGGGGCGACCGGCGGCCTCGAGGGCCCGCCGGAGGAACTCCGCGGGTTCGTCGTCCTCGAAGAGGATCAGTGGGGCGCCGTCGAGCCGGGGGGCGAGCGCGGCAAGCGCCTCGTCGAGGGTGAGGACCTCCGTTTCCGGACCGCCGGGACGGGCCAGGGTCACTCCCTGCGGGAGGGGGTGCGCGGGGCGGACGATCGCCGTGAGGACCGTGGTGACTCCGCCCGGGGTCTCGGCTGCCGCGCCGATGGAGAGAAGGAGGTCGCGGGGCGGACGGGGACCGGTTACGACTCCGGCGAGTCCGAGGGGAAGCCGTGGCGCCGGAGCGGCGGCACGCCAGAGACCGTCGGTTCCCTCCACCGCGCCCGGCAGCGCCCGCAGGGCGGCGTGGGCGATCGTCGTGAGGTGGCCGGGGGGGCCGGAGAGGCCGAGGACCTCCCGGGCGGCGGTCAGGGGGGTGACGCCCTCGGGATGGGTCCGGAGGAAGGCGAGGAGGCGGGACATGCCCGCCCGGATCAGCGGTCGGCGCCGCGGTAGGCGCCGTAGCGCTTGCGCTGCCGGGAGATGATGGCGCGCCCGCCGCGGGTCTTCTTGCGGGCGAGGAAGCCGATCAAGCGCGCGCGCTTCAGGGAGCTCTTGCGGATGCGGAGTTTCATGGCCGGTGATCCGATCGAAACGGGAAACCGGAGATCGTAGGCCGGCCCCTCCGCGCGGGCAAGCATTTTCCCCAGTGCCCGCGAGGGAGGCCCCCGGGTTGGCGCAAATTGCTTGACGGCCCGGCCGGGTGTCATAGACTGAGCGATGCGGAGAGGTATCCCGCACCATCGCCGGCGGTTGGGCCGCGGAGCGGATCTCCGGGGCCCGGGCGGTCGGAAAGTAGTCCGCAGGGTCCGAAGAGGATCCTGGGTCCGTCGAGGGAGCGGTTCATGGGGCTGGCCGCTCCCGCGTGGGGACCCTGCGGGCAGGCTATCCGCCGTCTGCCTCGCGGAGCCGCACTCCCGCCCCGTCCACGAACACGGGATCCCCGAAGCCGTCCACCACGACCCGGCCGTCCGCCGTGTACGCATAGTCCTGGCGTACGTG
>JALOQY010000113.1 GCA_025459285.1 Planctomycetota bacterium
TGTAGGCGAGCGTTCCCAGGACCAGACCGTCCTGCGAGATCTCCGCCGCGCCGGAGGGGAGTTCACCGGGATCAGTGGCGGGGTCGTCCGTGCCGGCGGCGTCCGGCGCGAGCACCTTCGCGAGGCCCCAGTCGAGAACCGCGATCTCGCCGAAGGTCCCGACCATGACGTTGGCGGGCTTCAGATCGCGGTGCACGATGCCGCGCGAGTGGGCGTAGGCTACCGTCTCGCATACGCGCCGGAAGACGTCGAGCACGCGCCGGCGGTCGTCCTCCGGCCCTTCGCGATCGTCGAGGATCTCCGCGAGCGTGCGCCCCTTCACCACCTTCATCGCGATGAACGGCCGCCGGCCTTCCTCCAGACCGACCTCGTAGATCGGTACGACCCCGGGGTGGTCGAGCCGGCCGCCGATCCTCGCTTCGCCCACGAAGCGGCGGCGGATGTCGCGGGAGGAGAGGTGCCGGTCGAGGAGCTTCTTCACGGCGACGGTCCGCCCGAGGTCCCGGTCCCGTGAAAGGTAGACGGCTCCGATGCCTCCGCGCCCGAGTTCCCCGAGGACTTCAAATCGTCCCGGAGTGCCGGTGGGCGGCGGTGCGGCCGGCTCCGTCTCCTCCCGGAGGCGCAGGTGCGGGACCCGGCGGCCTGCCAGTTCCAGGCGCTCGAGGACGCTGTCATCTCCCATCGTGGCCCCCGATCAATGCCTCCCCCCGGGAGAGGAGGCGGTCGGTGTTCCGGTCGCCGGCGCGGTAGGGCTGCAGGGCCTTCCGGGCCTCCGCGAAAACCCGCCGCGCCGCCTCTTCCTCCCCGAGCCGCCACATCGCCATGGCGAGGAAGACGCGACAGGCGCTCCGAAAGTCCCCCTCGAGGAGCGGGTCGGCGGCCTCGAGCAACGAGCGGGCTTCCTCGTGGAGGCCCGCGCAGTAATGCGCCTTGCCCCGGACGGAGAGCCAGTACCCCTCTCGACGGATCACGGGCGGCCGCTCGGTCCCGAGGCGCCCGAGCACGTTCAGGCCCTCCGGGCCATCCCCGAGGAGGGCGCAGGCGTCGGCGAGGTTCACGTGGGCGAAAGCGCTCTCCGGGCCGGGCCGCAGTTCGACCGCCCGGCGGAGGAAGGGCAGGCACTCCTCGAGATCTCCCGCGGCCAGCAGGCAGGCCCCGAGGTTCTGCAGCGCCGTCCAGTGGTTGCCCCGGAGGGCCACGGCCGTGCGATAGGCCTCGATCTCCCGGCGGGCCTGCCCGGCGTGACCCAGCACCTCCCCGAGGATGCTCCAGAGGTTCGCCGCACGCGGCCGCAGCGCGATGGCCGCACAGAGATACCGCTCCGCCTCGGCGAGCTGCCGCGGCGGGCCTTCGATCAGGCGGAGCGCCAGCTCCGCGGGGATCCACGGGTCGCCCATGTGTTCCCTCCGCGCCGCGCGGAGCAGGTCGATGGCAGTTTCCCGGTCCTCCCGTCGGTGCAGTTGCCGGGCCAGGAGGAGCAGGCTCCCGGCGGGCAGGGCGCCGGGATCGGCCCGGGCCGCGAGGTCCCGGAAGACCTCGGGGCCGGCGCCGGTGAGGATCGCCTCCCGCAGGCGGTTCCGGAACGGATCGGGATCCGCGAGGCGTGCCAGGGTGACCAGATGGGCGGGGTCGCGGCCGGGGAGGTCGGGGCGCCGCCCGAGGAAGAACGACCAGTTTTCGAGGCCCGCGACGAGCGGAACGAGGGCGTCCCTCGCGCGGAGTGCGGCGGCGGTCTCCTCCGTCTCTCCCGCCCGCACGTCGATCCCGATGGCGAGGTACACGTCCTGGTAGTCGGCGTCGATGGCCTCGCCGTCCGCCTGTCGTGGCTGGAGCGTGGCCTCCCGGAGCCCGTCGAGTCGGGCGGTCGCCTCCTCGTCCTGCAAGGCCCGGAGGTTCCGCCGCCGGATTGCGGCGAGAGTCTTCGACACGTGGCCGGCCGTCCCTTCGTCGAGGAGTCCGGTCGCGGCGATGGCGGCCGCCTTCTCGAGTCGCGCACCGGCCTCGGTGAACCGGCCCGCGCCTTCGTGGCGCGCCGCTTCCGCGAGGGCGGCGGCCACGGCGTCGGCGGCGCGGGTCGCGGCAGCGCGATGCTCCCGGCGGCTGAGCAGGAGCCACGCGCCGGCCACCAGCAGCGCGGCGAGGACGCCGGCCGCGATGGCCGCCATCCGGCGCCGCGCCTGCCGGGCGAGGGCCGCCCGACGCTCGGCGAGCCGCCGGGAAGCCTCCTCCGCCTCGGCCCTGGCCCGCTCCCCGGCCGCCTCGACTTCCGCGTCCCGTGCGCGCCGCTCGCGCTCGGAGAGCCACGCGTCGACCTCGCGCGCCGCGACGGCCGCGCCGTCCGGGCTGACGGCGGCGAGCGGTTCGGTCAGGCGGGCCCGGAGTTCCCGGAGCGACGGCTCGGCATGTCCGGAGAGGATCGCGTCGAGCAGGTTCCCCAGGGCCGCGCCGTCCGACCGGAACTCCCCGGGCCCCGCGACGAGCCGCGCTTCCTCGAAACCGGTGATCGTCACTTCGCCGTGGCCGCCGGCGAGGATGCGATCGCCGGAGAGGGTCCCGTGCGCCACGCCGCGCGAGTGGGCGTAGGCCGTCGCCTCGCAGACGCGCTCGAAGATCGTGAGGAGCTGCGGCAGATCGGCCCTGCGCTCGCCGATGATCCTCGCGAGCGGCGTCCCTTCCGCGGGTCTCGTCGTGTAGAAGGGCCGGCCGTCGTGCCAGATGCCGAGGCCATAGACGGGGAGGATGGAGGGGTGCGTCAGCTGCGCGAGGATCTGGGCCTCGGCAAGGAAGCGGTAGAGCCCTTCCTCGTGCTCCGCCTCCGCCCGGCCGAGGATCGTCAGGACGACCGGTCGCCCGAGATCCAGGTCGCGCCCGGGGAACCGGGTGACTCCGTCTTCAGGGATCTCGTCCACGAGCAGCCGGTAGCGCTCGGCCCGAGCCGCGGGGAGGATCTCCTCGGGTGCGCCGGGGGCGGGAGGAGCCGGCGCGCCGCTCCGCCGCTCCGGCGTGGCTCGCAAGCCCTCCCGGATGGCGCCGTCCCACGCGCCGTCGAGATCGTCGCGCCCCTTTCCGGTGTCCACGATCCGCCCTTTCCTCGACGCACGGCCTGGGGCGGCCGTGCGGGCGGTCGGCGTTCTCCCGTCCGCCCGCGGCGGCCCGCCACCAGCCCTGAGACTACCTCTTCCTGCCGGTCCGGTAAAGGGCCCGGTGGTCCGTTCCGGAACCGGCGGCTACCGCCAGCCGACCGGGAAGCCGCTGGTGAGGAGCGTCGGGTACGTTCCGTCGGATCGGGCCTGCCAGACCTCCGCTACCGTGCTCTGGTTGTCACCCTTGAACGTAGTCGTCCAGAGGAGGTACGTGATGTGCGTGGCATTCGGGGACCATTGGCCGAAGTCGAGGGAAAAGGCCTTGGTCTTCGAGTCCGCGGGCTTCCGGAGGGCCACGGTCGCCGTCAGGTTCGGGTTCGAGGCGGGGTCCGGGTCCATCCGGTAGATGCTGCCGCCGGCGTGGAACAGGATCGCGCTCCCGTCCGGCGTGAAGCGGGGCCGGTAACCGCCGCCCGAGATTTTCACGGACTGCCAGTTGTCCGCCGCCGACGAGTAGTAGAGCCCCAGGACGTCGTCGACCTCCCCGTAGAAGACGATCTCGCTCCCGTCCGGGGAGATGTCGCAGTTGGCCCACATCCGTCCGCCCGCCCAGTTGCCGTCGTTCACGGTGTCGATCTCCAGTGCGTGGTGCGTCGGGTCTCCGGGCGCATGGTTGTCGAGGTCGTCCGGATCGATGGTCAGGGTGAACAGGCCGAACTCGGTGACCTCGGCGGGCACCCTGTTTCCGTTCTCGTCCACGTAAGAGTCCACCCACCTCTTCCCCATGTAGCTGACCACCGTGTCGTCCTCGCTCCAGCGGGGATATGCGCTGTCGTAGAAGCCCGGTCCGGTGTAGTCCTGACCCATGCCACTCTCGGGCTCCAGGTCCGGGGCCTCCGTCAGGCGGACCTGGTGACCGCCCTCGCACTCCGCGTACAGCTCGCCACGAGGGAGGCCGTTGGGGTACTCGTAGTCGTCCGCGGTGGTGTACTCGAACAGCCTCAGGAACCAGCGCACCTCCCGGCCGCACTCCGCGCAGTAGTGCAGACCGCGGCTGGGCTCGCACGGATCGTCGCTCCCTGAACAGTCGGTGAAGAGCAGGGTTTGGCTCGTGCCATCGCCCTTCATGGAGCAGAGTCCGAACTCCGTCCCGACGGTGCCTCCGTAGTAGATGAGGCCGGTGTCCGGCGGCGGCGGCGGCTCCGGGGGCTTCTTCGCCGCCGTTGCCGGGTCGCCAGCGACCATTGCGATCCCGATCGCCACGAACGCCGCGATCCACGGGATCGCCTTCCTCAGTTCCGCGTCTCTCCGCATGGTCCGCCTCCTTCTGAAAGTCCACCCGCGCCGTTCTGCGGCGCGCGGCCGGGGGGCATCGATCCCTTATGAGGTTCTTGGCACCGGACCCGGTTTTCGCGGGAGGTGGGTGGGGGGGTGCCTGGGCGCCGGGCTCGGGCGGGAGTCCGGGAAGATAGACCCAGGATGCCCGGCGTCCGCCGAGACCTGAGCCGGGCATGAACCGTCAAGTCTCCGAGAGGGCCTTGCGGTGGTCCATACGGAATTGGCAGATCGTGCCATGATCGGGCTGCACCATCCCGGTCCGCGCCATGGAGTCCACCCGCTCCACGCAAGCCTGCTCGAGACCCGTGAAGAGAAGATCCCGCGACTGCAGCCGGGAAGCAGCAGCGCGGTCATCTTGACGGGGTGGTAGGGGGGGCTCGGCGAGGCGGCGTGGATGGCCGACAGATCCACCTCGTCACGCACCAGGTCTCGAATGAAGTGCGAGAGATGATCCGTCGGCACCAGGTCCCTCGGAGCTGGAGGGAACAGGTTCCCCTGGCTCACGTCCCGGGGCCGGAAGATCCTCTTCATGCCATCAGAAAAGGAGACGCCGGGCCTGATGCCTGCGAAATCCGAATGACTTGCGGCCTGTCGGGGCCAAGGACGATCTTTGCGGTGCGACGCTCTACCCCGACGGGATGCTATCCAGCCGGGCCCTCCCGGAGGAACGCGATGGCGTTCAGGGCGGCGTGGACGGCCATCCCCGGGTAGAGGCTCCCGGTCACGAGGCGCAACCAGCCGAGGCCGAGGCCCAGCAGGAAGTGGCTCGGGAAGCTCGCCGGCAGGAGGTGCAGGAAGGCGAACAGGGCGGCCTGGGCGAACAGCGCGCCGCGCGCGCCGAGGCTCTCCCCGAGGCGAGTCTGCACAAATCCGCGCAGGCCGATCTCCTCGACCACGCCCGGCACCGCGGCGCCCAGGACGAAGACCGACCAGCGCGGCCAGCCGGCGTCGGAGAACATGGCGGACAGGGACGGCACCTCGAACCCCAGACCGGCCAGGGCCGCCACGTAGAAGTGGAGCATGGCGGCGAGGGCGGCGAACAGCGGGAGGGTGAGGAGGACGTGCACCCGGAAGAGGGGGGCCGGCCGGAGGAGCGGCACGACCTCGCGGCGGGCGAGGACCGCGCAGAGGAGGACGAGGACCGCCCCGGCCACGGAGGCGGCGAGGAGCGCCGAGGGCGCGGAGACGAACGCCCCCGCGACGGCGCCCGCGACGGAGATGGCAAGGAAGGCGGCGTAGAACCAGAGGACGGGGGCGAAGCGCCGCCAGGCCTCCGGCGTCCACGAGCGGCGGCGCGGCCGGCGGGGGGCGGGGGCGGCCGTCCCGGGAGTCCGGCCGGCGAGGGCGATCCCGCACCGCGGGCAGAACCGGGCCCCGGGGCGGAGCGGCTCCCGGCAGTCGGGGCATCCGGGCAGCGCCCGGCGGTAGGCCACCGGCCCGCTCTCAGCCCGCCTCGGCCTGCCGCCGGAGCGACCGGTCGATCACCGCCGCGCGGAGCCCGATGAGCAGGAAGACGACGACCGCGACCTTGACGATGATCCCCGAAAGCAGAGTCGTCGGATCCAGGACGAACGCGAGGGTGTGGATGGCGAGGAAGAGACCGAGCCCGACGAGGATCGCGCCGAGGGGATTCCTCCTCGCCCAGAACCAGAGCCCCATGAACGCCGCCGCGAGCCCGAGGTTCAGCGCGAGCGCGATGAGGAGGGCCCGATCCAGCATCCCGCGGAGTTCGTCCACCGTGACCATCCGACCGTCCATGGCGAACCGTTGTCGCGGATCGGCCCGGTCGAGATCCGTCTTCGCGGAGAGCACCTGGAAGGCCACCCACCCCGCCCCGAGGACCACGAAGATGGCGATCACGAGGAGCGCGGTCCGGGCCGAGGCCACCTTGCCCCTCCGGTCCCGGGTCGCCCAGCGGCCCGTGCCGGGCCGGCCCCTCCGTGCGCGGGAGGCCTCGAGGGCTGCCGCGCGGAGTTCCGGCGGCACCGCGGCGCCGCAGCCCGGACAGAACTCGTCGCGCCGGGCCAGGGCGGCCCCGCACGACGGACACGTCGCCCTCGTAACCGGCATGGTCGCCTCCTGGTCCCGCCGGATTGTAGGGGGGTGCGGGCACGCTCCGCCACCTCTTGCGGACGGCCCGGCGGGCCGCGGGGCGGAATCCGGGAAGAACGACCCAGGGTCATTCTTCCCGCCCGGGAGGATTGACCCTGGGTCAGTTTGCCCGCCCTGGCTTCCGGCCGGGGAGCGGGCGGGGGAAAAAGTGAAAAGGTACGTACGTCCCCTAGCGGGGGGGGAGGCGGGACTCGGCGGACTGGATCAGGCGCTTCGCATCGTCGGCGGAGCGGGGCCAGGGGCGGTCGGCCATCTCCCCGAGGAGCCTTCGCGCCTCCTCGATGTGTCCCTTCGCGATGTTCGCGAGCACGAGCTCGTACCACGCGCGGGGGTCGTCGGGAGTCAGGCGGACGATGATCGCCCGCTGGGCGAGGGCGTCCTCGGGGCGCCACGCGCTCGCGAGCGCCTCGGCGTACTCCTTCCGCGCACGGACGTCCCGGGGGGCCAGCTCCAGCGCGCTCGCGATCGCCCGCGCCGCCTCCGTGCCGCGCCGCAGGCGGCCGAGCCTCCGACCCAGCTCCACGGCCCGGTCCGGACCTGTCGCGCCCCGGCGCAGCGCCTCCGAGAGCAGTTCGATCGCGCCCTCCACGTCGTCCGTCCCGTCGAGCGCGTTGAGGAGCGCGGAGAAGACCGCCGGGTCGTCGGGCCGGAGCGAGACCGCGATCCGCAGTTCGCGGACCGCCGCCGGTCCGTCCCCCCGGTCGAGCAGGAGCGAGCCGACCGCCGCTCGCACGACCCCGTCGTCCCGTCCCGACTCCGTCACGATCCGGGCCCACTCCGCCGCGAACCGGGCGGGGTCTTTGCCGGCCGCGATCACCTCGCGGACCGCGTGCTGTCCACCATCGGTTCCGATCAGCGCCCGGACCGCCTCGGCCGGCCGGCCGAGGGTCGAGAGAGCCTTCGCGAGGCCCATCCGCCACCCGGCGGCAGGAGCGGAATCCGTACTCGCGGCGCATATCGCTTCCTCGAAAAGGCGCGCCGCGGAGTCCGGAATGCCGGCGGCGAGGCAGGCGGCGGCGAGGTCGGCGAGGCTCCGGGGCGGCGGCCCGGCGCCCCGCCGCAGTCGCGCCTCCGCCTCCCCGGCGCAGCGGGCGGCGTCCTCCGGCCGTCCGGCGGCGGCGAGAGCGTTCAGCAGGAGGAGCCGGAGCGACGGGTCGTCGGGCTTCATCTCGACGCACTTGACGAGGTGCGGCACGGCTTCCGCGTGGGTCCGGTCCTCCACGAGCCACTTCGCGAGGGTCTCGTGGACCCCGAACGAGGGCTCGTCAACGGCCACCCCGGCGAGGAGCAGAGCGACACCGTCCTTCGGGCGCCCCAGTGCCCGGCGCAGGAAGCCGGCGGCGCGCAGGACGACCGCGGGGTCGTCCGGATGCCGGGCCGCGAAGGCGGCGACCTCCGCGGCCACCTCGTCCTTCCGTTCGCTCCAGTACCACTCGTGGCCGCCGGAGAGGAGGTCCGGTGCCCGGCCCGCGAGTTCGCTTTTGAGCCGGGCGAGGAGGACGGCGTGGAAGCGGTCGAGGAGTTCGCGGGGCAGCTCCTTCCTCCCGAGGTCGCCCATTCCGCGCGCGACGACGGACCACCGGTCCCCGCCGGGCGGCAGCCCCGCCACGACCTCCGCCTCGAGCCCCTCGAGGAGCATCCGGAAGGCCGCGGCGGGATCCCCGGTGCGCGCGATCGTCCGGGCGAGAGCGACCCGCAGGTCCGGCGCGCCGGGACCCGCCCGATCGAGGGTCCCCGTGATCCGCTCCCCGTAGAAGCTCGCGAGTGCCGGGGCGACGCCGGGGATGTCCCTCCCGTGCGCGGCGAGCGCCAGGTCGCAGATCGCGCGGACCGCCTCGGACAGGGACTCCGCTGGGAGCTCCGCGAGGGCGTCCACCGCCTCTCGAAGCGCCGAGTGCCAGAGCGAAGCGCCCTCCCCGGCGGCGAGCGCCGCCCCCGCCGCAAGGGCCCGCGGCCGGAGGGCGAGCAGCTTCAGGATGTACCTGGTCTTCTGCGGCGGGGTGGTCTGGCGCCGGGCCTCGCCCGCGAGCAGGTCCTCGGCCAGCCGGTACTTCCCGGCCTTCTCGCACCAGCCGGCGAGGAGGTCGGCGGCCGGCAGCAGGTCCGCGGGGAGCGACGTGTCGGACGCCGGCCTCCGGGCCTCGAGGGTCCGGGCCAGGAGAGCGATCGCCTCCTCCCCCCGGCCCTCGGCCCACAGGGCGGCGGCGAGCGCCTGCGCGAGCGGCGCCCCTTCGGCGGTTCCGGGATCGAGCCCCTCGGTGAGCGCCCCGAGGAGGCGGAGCAACTCCCGGGCGAACGGCGCGGGGAAGGGTCGGACCTCCCCGGCCAGCCGCCCGGGGTCCGGTGGTCTTGAAGACCGCGCGAGTTGCGCGAGGAGCCGGGCCCACGCGCGCCTTTCGGCCGGCGGGGCCGCAACCGGGACCGCGTCGCGGAGGGCGGGCGCGGCGATGTGCTCCGCCGGCCCGTCGTCCCCCGTGATCTCCGCGGTCCGCAGCGCGCAGAGCGCCTCGACGAAGCGCAGGGCGCGGCGGCCGGCGTCTTCGCCGACCCGGGCCTTCTCCCGTGCGGCGGCGGCGAGCACCTCGAGGGCCGCGGGATCCTCCACCGCGAGCAGGACGCGGCGGATCCCCGCGAGTTCGGCGCAGTTCGCCTCCGTCGATCCGCGCGGCACGCCGGCGATGAGGGGCGTCAGGGCCCGGGCGTCGCGGGTGGCGAGCCAGAGGCTTCGCGCGATCTCCTCGGCGGAGCCGCGCGCGAGGAGCGCCTCGAACATCCGGTAGAGCTCGGGGTCCGGGGTGCTCGGGGGGGCCGCGGCGGTGGCGGGCGGGAGGCGACCGCGGAGTTCCTCGGCGAGGCGGTGGAACTCCAGCGCGGCATAGCGCCGGTCGAGCGCCTCCCGCCGCTTCTCCTTCCGTCCGAGCAGGCCGAGAAGCCCGGCGAGCGTCCCGTACTCCTCGGCGGAGGGGAGGCGGTCCTCAAGCGCGGCCTCGAGGACCGCCGCGGCCTCTTCGATCCGACCCTCCGCGGCGAGGAGAAGCACCTCTGCCGTCTCGAACCGCGGAACGGGGGACGGCCGCGCGGACAGGAGCGCGAGGAGATCCGCGCGCCGGTCGAGGGCGGCGAGCAGGCGGCCGAGGCGGTAGCCCGCCCGGGCGGCGTCCGGTCCGGAGAGCGCCTCGCGGCTTCGCGCGAGGACGCGTTCCGTGATCTCCGATCCGCCCCCGCTTCCGAGAGCGAGGGCCGAGAGGCCGGTCCACGCCTGGTCGAGGAACCGGGCGTCGAGCCGGGGGTCGCCGGTCGCCGGCGGGTTCTGGATCAGTTCCACGAACCGGCGCTCGCTCTCCGCCGGCTCCTCGCCGGCCGCGACCGAGAGGCGCAGGGCCTCCAGCGTGAGCCAGGACCGGAGCGGCTCGCCGGCCCGGGAGGCCGCGTCGCCAAGGCGCGCGGCGAGCGCCCGCCGGCTCTCCGCGGCCCCGCCGCCCGCGGCGAGGCGGGCCGAAAGCAGTTCGTCCACCACCTGCCGCGCCGCGCCCGCGGCGTTCATCGCCTGCTGCTCCGCGGTGGGGCCTCCGATCAGCAGGGGCAGAGCGCAAAGGACCGCCTCCTCGTTCTCCTCGTCGAAGGGGAGGAGCAGCAGCCGCCCGACGAGGACCGGGTTCACGGCCCCGGAGCAGGCCGCCCGCAGCCGCTCGCGAAGGAGGGCGGCGGTGGCCGAAGTGTGCCCGCCAGCTTCACTGAGAGTCAGGAGCAGATCGTCGATCGCCTCCCGGCCGGCGTCGTCCGCGGTCTCCCGCCGGGCGCGGAGGGCCGACTCCAGGGAGCGGGCCACCAGTATCGCCTCGGTCCCCGACCAGGGGGCGAAGATGGTCACGAGGTTCGCGAGCCGGCCGAGGGGCTCCTCGAGGGCGGCCCCCGGTCGGAGGAGGGCGGCTATCAGATCGGCTCGCGCCGAGGCCGCCTCGGGCGAGTCCCGGAACCGCGGATGGTCGAGGATCGTCCGCGCGAGGACGGCGCCGCGTGGCTCCTCGCCCTTCGCCAGCCGGATGGCGGCGCGGGCCAGCGGTACGCGGTACGCGTCGGGGATGGCCGATGGCCGCACGGTCGCGGTCTGATCCCCGAGAGCGAATCCGACCGCCATGTCCAGCGGGCTGCTCCAGAGTCCGGTCGGTGTTCCTTCCGCGAGTTCCCGGAGGACGAGGCTCGCGGCCTCCTCCGGCCGATCGAGCGCGTCGAGCGCGCGCAGACGCCAGGAGAAGGCGGCGCCGGACTGGCCATCGAGGTCGAGCCACCGCCCGGTCTCGGCGAGGATCTCCGGCCAGTTCCCGGCGCGGTAGAGGCAGTCGAGGAGGAGCGATCGCATCTGGGTGGCGAACTGCGGGGCGCTCCGGTCGGCGGCCCGGATCGCGGCCCGGGCGACGGCGGCGGCCTCCTCGGGGTCCCCGTAGTTGAAGAGGGTGTACGCCGCGTCCCGGAGGAAGTGAGGGTCTTCCGAGCGCTCCGCGACCAGGGCCCGGAGGAAAGCGATCCGGTCGTCGGGGCGCACCGTTGCGAGGAGCCTCGCGGTTTCGAGATCGAGCCGGCGTCGGGCGTCCTTCCAGAAGTCGGGGGGAAGCCTCTCGCGCAGATCCTCGAGGAGCCCGAGCTCCGCCTCCGGAGTCAGGGCCGGCATCGCCACCGAGAGGAAATGCTCGAACCGCATCCCCGGTTCCCGCTCCGTCGCCAGCACCCCGGCGACCCGCGCGAGGAGGGCGGCGGCCTCGTCCCGCCGTCCGGCGCGTCCGAGGCGTTCGGCCTCCATCAGGTCGAGCCCCGGCACGGCCGGGGAGGTCTCCCGCAGTCGATGGAACGCCTCGAGGGCGCGGTCGGGCTGCCCGCGCTCCGCCTCGAACAGCGCGAGCGTGAGCCAATCGGCGGGACCGGCGCGGTCCCCGCCCGTCGCCGCCCGCGCCGCCGCGGGCTCCGGCAGGTCGCCGCGGAGGAGGAGCCAGTCGCCGGCGGCGCGCCGCCGGATCTCCGCCGCGACCTCCGACGCGGGCCGCTCCTCGACCTCGGCGGTGATCCGCGTCACGGTCCGCGAGCCCGGGTCATGGCCCTCGGTGGCCGCCGCGATGCGGAGTCCCCCCGCGTTGCGCCACCCCGAGAACCTCGTGACGTAGCGCAGGCTGCCGTCCGGCGCGCGGCGGCTCGTTTCGAGGAGATCCCCGGTGATCTCGTCGATCTCGAAGCGCTCCGTCTCGCCGTCCCGGGACCGGAAGACGAGGATGATGCGGCCCTCCTCCCGGACCGGGGCCTCCGCGGTGCGGCCATATCCGGTCCGGCGCGGGTCGTGGGCGAATACCCCGAAGACCACGCCGCCGAGCCACCCGTCGGAGGGGACCGCGGCGATCTCCCGCGCGAGGCCGAGCACGCCGTCGGCGGAGCCGCGCCGCCCCGCGACGAGCCAGTGGACCAGGCCGTCCGTGCCGGGTCCCTCCGGCTCGAAGTACCAGTGATCGGCGGTCAGGAGCGCGGAGCGACCATCGATCGGGAGGCGCGAAGCCCTCGACGAGGCGCGAGACCCCAGGCGGCCAGTCCGCGGGGGTCACGGGCTCCGCCGGGGCGTAGCGGTGGATCACCGGGAAGAAGCGGGGCTCGGAGGGGAGCCAGCGCCGGCGCGCGGTCGGGTCGTCGGGGTCCGACG
>JALOQY010000114.1 GCA_025459285.1 Planctomycetota bacterium
CCCGCGCGTCGGCGACCTCCCGGGCGGCGGCGAGCACCCCCCGCGCCCCGTCGGCATAGGCCCGGGCCGCGACCTTCACCGCTTCCGGCAGGTCGGCCTTCTCGAACTCCTCGAAGAGCTTCGCGTAGTGCGGGTCGAAGCTCGAGGTGAGGGCCTCGCGAAGGGTCGCCGCCGTCAGCGCGCCCTGCTCGAGCGCCGCGATCTGGGCGAAGAGCGATCGCGAGGCGGCGTTCTCGCTGGCGAACAGCGGCGCAAGGACCTCCGCGGCCGCGGGGGCCGCGGTCACCGCGCCATTGAGCGCCCGGCCCGCCTCGCCCCACGCTTTCTCCGCGCTCCGGAGCTTCTCGAAAATCGGTTTCTCCGCGGCTTCCCGGGCCTTCTCCTTCTCCTGCATCTCCCGAAACACCGTGAACAGCTCGCGTCGCATGGCGACGTAACGCAGGAGCATCCCGTGGAGTTCCCCGAGCTTCGCCCCCTCCGGGCTCACCGCCGAGAGGGTCGCCTGCATCTCCGCGTAGAACGGCACCATCCGCTTCTCCACGAGTTCCGCGAAGCCGGACTCGTCGCCGTAGGAGCTGTAGTCCTGGACCTTGTCGTCGAAGCGCCGCCGGAGATCCGCCTCCGCCTCGAGCGATGGATTCACCGCGCGCTCGTAGCGCTCGAAGGCGGCCTTCTCGCCGCCCCCGTCGCAGGACAGGCACAGAACCGCGATGCCGACTGCCGCCAACTTCCTCATCGGTCTCCTCCGAGGTATACTGGACGGTCGGGTGGCGCCCCGCCGCAGCACCCCTCAGAGCATATACGGCGCGCGGCGGCGGGAGGAGAACGCAATGCGCACCGCGCTCGTCGTCGCCGTCCTTCTCCTCCTTCTCCTGTGCGTCCTGCCGGTCGTCCGCGTCCTCGCCTACTCGTTCCTCTCGGACGACGGCGGGCTCACTTTCGAGAACTACCGCGCCGCCTTCGCCCCCCCCTACCGCCTCGGGGTCCTCCTGCACTCGCTCTCCCTCGCCTCTCTCGCCACCCTCCTCGCGCTGCTCATCGGCGTGCCCTATGCCTTCTTCTGCACGCGTGTGCGGGTCCCCGGCCGGGGTCTGTTCGCCGCGCTGTACATCCTGCCCCTCGTTCTGCCGCCGCTGCTGATGACGATGGGCTGGACCCAATTCCTCTCCGCCCGGTACGGTCCCTCGGCGGAAGGCCTGCTCGGGGGGGTCAAGGGCGCGGCCTTCCTCTTCGCCCTGTCGTACTGGCCCTTCGTCGTCCTCTTCGCCCGCAAGGGGTTCACGGAGATCGGCGCGGGCCTCGAGGAGGCGGCGCGCGTGACCTGCGGCCCGTTTCGCGCTTTCTTCCGCATCACCCTCCGCCTCGCCGCTCCCGGCATCCTCGCCGGAGCCCTCTTCGTGTTCCTCTTCTCGCTCTCCGACTTCTCGGTGGTCGACTACCTCTCCACCATCTTCCCGCCGAAGGAGCGCGTCACCGCCTACACCTTCGAGGCCTTCTCGGCCTGGGCGACGAACTGGGTCCAGCGCGCCGGCCCCCGGGAAGCCACCGCTCTCTGCGTCCCGGTGGGTGTCGCATCCCTCCTGCTCCTCCTCCTCATCTTCCGTCTCCACGGCCGGACGCGGCTCCTCTCCGTGACCTCCGGCCACGTCCGCGCCCGGGACGTCGAGGAACTCTCCCCGCCCGCCGTGCGATGGACCGTCCGGGTCTCGGGGCTCCTCTTCCTCACCGCCGTACTCGTCCTCTCCGTGGGGATCCCGCTCGGCCGCACCATCCGCGACGCCGCCGGGCGCGACGGCCTTCTCGAGAGCGTCCGGTTCGCCCTCGTCCCCGGAGACGGCGGGTCCGTCGGCGCCCTGCCCGATGTCCTGAACAGCCTCTTCTTCTCCGCTCTTGCCGCCGCGGGGATGACGATCCTCGCGCTCGTGCTCGCTCGCCACGCCGTGCGCCACGGCCCCCGCCGCGAGGCCCTGATCCTCTCCCTCGCATTCCTCCCGCTGGCGTTCGGCTCCATCCTCTACGGTGTCGGGCTCATCCGGACGTGGAACCACCCATGGCTGGAGATCGACCGCGTGAATCCGGTCTACGACACCTTCGTCATCGTCGTCCTCATGCTGATCGGCAAGTACCTGCCCTTCGCCTTCGCGGCGGTCATGACGAGCCTCCGCCGGATCGACCCGCGCTTCGAGGAAGCCGGGGCGGTCTGCGGCGCGCGCCCCTTCCGCCGAGCCTCGGCCCTCGCCCTCCCCCTCGCCCGGGGCGGCCTCGCGGGGGGCTTCATCCTCGGCTTCGTCTTCTCCATGCGCGAACTGGACACGATCGTCCTCATCTCCGCCGGCAACCGGACGGCGATGATGAAGATCTACACCTGGGTCCATACGGCGTACGAGTCGAGCGTAGCGGCCCTGTCCCTCGTGCTGGTGGCGCTCATCGCGCTCCCCTTCCTCCTCCACTGGCTGGTGGCCGCCCGGCGCGTGCGCGTGCTTTAGCAGCCTGTCGGGGTAAAGGGTCGCACCGCAGAGATCGTCCCTGGCCCCGACGGGCTGCTAGAGCGCCGCGAAACGCTCCATCAGGCGGCGCGTCACGGGGCCGGGCCGGGAGAGGCCCACCGGAGCCGCGTCCACTTCCCGCACGGGCATCACGTCCCGTGTCGTGGAGGTGATGAACGCCTCGTCCGCGCCGCGCAGTTCCTCGGGGCCGTAGTTCCCCTCCCGCGCCCCGATCCGCTCCGCCGACAGCATGCGCAGGACGAGCCCCCGGGTGATCCCCGAAAGGATGCCCGTCTGAAGCGCCGGCGTGTATGCGACCCCGTCCCGCACGAAGAAGATGTTCGAGGTCGTGCCCTCGGTGAGGAAGCCCTCGGTGTTCAGCATCACGGCGTCGTCCGCCCCGCGCTTCTTCGCCTCGATGATGGCAAGGACGTTGTTCAGGTAGTTGCCCGTCTTGGCGCTCGGCGAGAGGGAGGCGGGATCCATCCGGCGCCGCCCCACGATGGCGAGCCGGATCCCCTCGCGATAGAACCGGTCCGGGGGTTGCCGGAGGGGCGTCACGATCAGGAGGAGCGTCGGCGGCCCACAGGTCGCGGGGTGCAGCTCGATCTCACCGACGCCGCGCGTGACGATGATCCGGACATAGGACTCCTGATTCGCGGCCAGAGAGATGGCCCGTCCCAGTTCCCGCTCCAGATCGCCGTCCGTGTAGGGGATCTCCAGGTAGGTCTGCTCGGCGCTTCGCCGCAGGCGGGCGAGGTGGGCGTCCAGTTCGAATGGTCGGCCGTGGCGCGTCCGCACCACCTCGTACACGGAGTCACCGAAGAGGAACCCGTGGTCGAACACCGAGATCCGCGCCGACTCCGCCGGGAGAACCTCGCCATTGAGCAGTACGACCGTACCCATCACGAGCCTTTCCCGGCGAGGAGGCCGTTCAGGAACATCGAGGTCATCTGGCCGGCCACGGCTGCCGCGTCCCCGTCGACCGCGGGCCGGTACCAGGTATAAAGCCAGTTCATCATACCGAGGAGCGAGAGAGCCGCCACGCGTGCCGTCACGCCCCGGGCGGCGCCGCGCTCCATCACCTCCGAGACGACGCGCTCCACGAGCCGGAAGTAGTCTCGGCGGATCTTCCGGATCCCCTCGTGGTAGGTCCCCGTCAGGCTCTCGTACTCGTGCGACAGGACCTTCATCTCCACGAGGTTCTCCACGAAGTACCCGATGTGGTTGTGGATCAGGATCCGCACCCGCTCCACCGGGTCCGACGACGCCTCGATCCGCGGACCGAGCGTCTCCATCAGGTCGGTGAAGACCTTCTCCAGGATGAGGTGGAGCAGCTCCTCCTTGGAGCGGAAGTAGTAGTAGAGCCCCGCCAGGCTCATGCCCGCCTCCCGGGCGACATCGCGGATCGACGCGCGGTCGTAGCCCTTCTCGAAAAAGACCTTCGCCGCCTGACGGAGGAGGAGGTCGAAGCGTTCGTCCTTTTTCACGGTGGCCTTCCTGCGACGGTTCGTGCGCGACGCGGTCTGGAAACGCCCGATTCTAGTGCCCCGGGGGAGAAGGCCGAGCATGAAACAGGCGCCGCGCTCCGCTCGCGAATGTGCCGGAAATCGCCGTCCGCCCCGTACAATCGCCCCATGCCGAGCCTGAGGGACCGACTGCCCCCCGGCCAGTACATGGCGAAGGACCTCCCGGTGCACCTGGCCGGGTCGATCCCGCTCTGGAATCCCGAGACCTGGGACTTCCGCGTCTTCGGTCTTGTGGAGTCCCCCCTGACGCTCTCCCACGCCGAATTCGAGGCGATCCCCCGCGTCGAGCGGATCTCCGACCTTCACGACGTCAGCACCTGGAGCGTGCTCGACAACCGCTGGGAAGGCGTACCCGCCCGCGAGATCGTGGCCCGGGTCCGCCCTCTGCCCCAGGCCGCCTTCGTCCTGCTCCACGCGGACGGCGGCGCCTCGGCCAGCCTGCCTCTCTCCGACCTCCTCCGGGTCGACGTGCTCCTCGCCACCCGCCGCGGCGGCGTGGTCCTGCCGCCGGAGCAGGGAGCCCCGCTGCGGATCGTCGTCCCCCACCGCTACGCCTTCAAGAGCCTGCGGTGGCTCCGGGCCATCGAGGTCCTCGACCGGGAGCAGAAGGGGTTCTTCGAAGCCCGCGGTTACTCCGCCAGTGCCGACCCCTGGAAGGACGATCGCTTCGCCGAGAGCTAGCCCGTCGCCGTAAGCCCTCAGGCGCGCGGAAGCCTCTCGGCGACGGGCGGCTACCGCCAGAGGTCCTTGTTGTCTTCCGGACGGACCTCCGGGGGCTTCTTCAGGAGTTCCTCGAACTTGGCCCGCGCCTTCCGCGCCGATTCCTTCTGCTCCCGCTGGATCTTCTCCATGGCGGAGAGGTCCGGCCCGCGGGCGGCGGCGGCGAAGGGGTCCGCGACCGCTTCGACCTTCTCCACCACCAGCCGATCGCCGTCCCGGAAAACGCGGATCCGGCTCCCCGGATAGATCGCCAGCCGGTCCAGGATCTCCGCCGGGACGTGGATCGCCCCGTCGTCCCGGACCCGGGTCTCGTATCGACCTTCGTTCTTGCCGACCATGCCGGCATCATCCCCACCCCGGCCCCGTCCCGTCAAGCTTGGGACCGCCACCGGCCGGACCGGGACGAGGACCCGGGCCTGCTCCGAGGCCGACATCCCGCCGCGCAGGAGGATGGCCGGCCCGGCAGCCCACCGGCGTGAGCACTCATGCGCGCAAAAGCCCCTCGGCGACGGGCTGCCCGCCTGTCGAGGCCAGGGACGATCTCTGCGGCGCGGCCCTTCACCCCGACAGGCTGCCAGTTACCGGATCGTCGCCAGGACCGCCGTCGCCATCTTCACGAACGGACCCTGGAAGATGCCGATGATCACCACCAGCGCCATGCACGCCATCAGGGCGACCCGCACCGGCGCTCCGAGGAGGATGGGCGACGCGTTCTCCGGCGGTTCGCGCATGTAGATGCGCTTGACGACGCAGAGATAGTAGTACATCGACACCACGACGTTCACCGCGCCGATCGCGGCGAGCACGAGGAGCCACCCGTTTCCCGCCACCGCCGACGCCTCGACCACCGAGGAGATCAGGTAGAACTTCCCGAAGAACCCGGCGAGAGGCGGCACCCCGGCGAGCGACAGCAGGGCCACCGTCAGGGTCAGGGCGAGGAACGGCGAACGCTTGCCGAGTCCGGCGTAGTCGTCGATCGCGTGTTTGCGCCCCGCCGTGGCCGAGAACGCGACGATCCCGAGGAACACCGCCATGTTCGTGAAGACGTACGCGAACAGGTAGAAGATGATGGCCGACACTCCGCTCCCGTAGGAGTGACCGCCCCGCTGCATCGCGACGATCGCCACCACGCCGAGGAGCAGATAGCCCGCGTGGCCGATGGAGGAGTAGCCCATCAGCCGCTTGATGTTGGTCTGCGGGATCGCCGCGAGGTTCCCGTAGAAGAGCGTCAGGGCGGCGGTGAGGGCGAGGAGCGGCGTCAGTTCGTTCGAGAGGGCCTCGCCGAAGACGAGCGTCAGCATCCGGACGATGAGGACGAACCCCGCCGCCTTGCTGCCCACGGAGAGGAACGCCGTCACCGGGGTGGGAGCGCCCTGGTAGACGTCCGGCACCCAGACGTGGAAGGGGACGGAGGCCACCTTGAAGCCGAGTCCGACGAGCAGCGTGACCGCCCCGAAGAGCAGTGTCGGGTAGGCCGGTTCCGCGAGCCTCTCGATCGCCCCGCGCACGGCGTCGAACCGGATCTGCCCCGTCGCGCCGTAGATGAACGCCGTGCCGAACAGCATGAAGGCCGCCGCCAGCGCGCCCACGATGATGTACTTGATCCCCGCCTCGCCGGAGATCCGGTCGGCCACCCGGAAGGCGGCGAGGATGAAGAACGACAGCGTGACGAGTTCGAGGGAGACGAACATCGACATCAGGTCGTTGACGCTCGCCACGAGGAACATGCCGGTCATGGCGAAGACGACGATCGTGAAGAATTCGCCCGCCGCTCGCCCGTGGCGCTTCACCCAGTCCACGCTCATCACCGCCACGAGCACGCCGGCCAGACCGAAGACCTTCTTCATGAAGATCGCGAAGCCGTCGAGCCGGTAGAGCCCGAACGCCGCGTACTCCGGCTCGCCCGCCGCGGGCCGGACGAACAGGTACACGACGATCGCCGAGAAGGCCGCCGCCACCCACCACCCGAGGAGGTGCCGCTTCTCCTTCGGGAGGACGAGGTCGGCGAGCAGGACGACGATCCCGAGCACGACCAGCGCGATCTCGGGCAGCATCAGGGGGAGGTTCATGGCGTTCATCGACTACCTCCCGGCCAGCAGGGTGGCACGGGCCTTCGTGAGGGCGTCCACGATCGGCTCGACGCCGGTGCCGATCACGTCGACGAGCATCTTCGGGTAGCACCCGAAGGCGACGAGCGCGACGATCAGGAAGACGAAGGGCAGCTTCCAGAGGAAGCCGTCGGCGTCCTTCACCCGCCCGGCCCAGGCCGGGTTCAGCGGGCCGAAGAAGGCCCACCGGACCGCGCGCAGCAGGTAGGTGGCGGTGATCACGATGCCCCACACCGCGAGGATCGCGTAGAGATAGAACCACGGGTTCCCGGGAATCGTCACGGCGCCCACCTGGACGGGCAGGGTGGCCTGCCACGAGCCGAAGAGCACCATGAGCTCGGAGGCGAAGTTCGCGAACCCGGGGAGGCCGGCGGAAGCGAAGGCCATGATCGCGAAGGCCGTCCCCACGAACGGGATCTGCTTGATGAGGCCGCCCAGGTCCTGAAGCTCCCGGGTGTGCGTCTGGTCGTAGAACCAGCCGATCAGGGAGAAGGCCAGGGCCGTCATGATCCCGTGGGCGAACATCAGGAACACCGCGCCGTTGAGGCCGATCACGTTCATCGACGCGACCCCGAGCAGCACGTAGCCCATGTGGCTCGACGACGAGTACCCGATGATGAACTTCAGGTCACGCTGCGCCATGGCGACCATGCCGCCATAGATGATGTTCATCATGGACAGCGCGGCCACCCACGGGAGGATCTGCACCGCCCCCTCCGGGAGGCAGGTGAGCCCGATCCGGATGATGCCGTACGAGCCGAGCTTCATGAGCACGCCCGCGTGGAGCATGGACGCCGCCGAGGGCGCCGCGGCGTGGCCGCCCGGCGACCAGGTGTGCAGCGGCCACATGGGGGCGATCGCGGCGAAGCCGACCAGGATGAGCGGGAAGACCCAGAACTGGAACGTCTCGGAGAACGCCCCGTGCTGCGCCGCCCAGATGACCTGCACGAGGTTGAACGACCAGGCCTTCGAACCGGCGAACTCCGGGTGCTCGGAGAGGAAGCCGGCGAGCATCGAGGGGTTCTGCAGGTAGAAGTCGCGGGCCCCGAAGTACATGAGCAGGAGGCCCACCAGCGCCACGACCGCCCCCGCCGTGAGATACAGCGTGAGCTTCATCGTGGCGTACTCCTTGTTCGTGGAGCCCCACACCCCGATGAGCAGGTACATCGGGATGACCGCCAGTTCATAGCTGAAGTAGAAGAAGAAGATGTCGCGGTTCGCGAAGACGCCGAAGACTCCGGTCACCAGCGCGAGGAGGAGGATGTAGAACTCCTTCACGCGATCCTGGATCCGGAAGGAGACGAGCGCCCCCGCGAAGATCACGAAGGAGGTGAGGAGCAGCATCGCGATGGAGATGCCGTCAGCCCCCACGTTCCACGCGATTCCGAGATCCTCGACCCACGGGACGTACTCGGCGAACTGCCAGCCCCCGGCGGCCTTGTCGTAGTTGAGCCACATGGTGACCGAGAGCACGACCGTCGCGAACGCTCCGGCCACCGCGAACCACCGGATGAGCCACGGCCGGTTCGCGGGCAGGAAGAAGAGCGCGAGGACCGTGAGGGCGGGCGCCAGGATGATGAGTGTCGTGGGCTGCATCTCCCCGCTCCTATTCCGAGACCATGAAGATGACGAACCAGAAGACGAGGATCGTGACCCCGGCGAGCACGATCGTCACGTACGAGTGGATCTGGCCGCTCGCCGTCTTCCGCAGGCGCGCCGCGGCGTCCTTCGTGCCGGCGGCGATGCCGTTCACGAGGACCCCGATGATGATCTTCTGCTCCAGCCAGTTCGCGGCGATCGCGAAGCCCTGCTGCACACGGCGGACGAGCCACAGGTAGAAGTCGTCGATGTAGTACTTGTTCACGAGCAGCGTGTGGAGCGGCTTCAGGCGCTGCTTCACCCTCTCCGCGGACAAGACCCCCTTGCCGTAGAAGAGCCAGGCGAGGAGCAGCCCTCCGAGGGCCATCAGCGTGCCGACCGTCGCCACGTCGAGGTGGAGCCCGGCCTCCACGTGGCCGTGGCCCACCGGCCAGTGCACGACCCCGTCCTTCAGGTAGGCCACGAGGAGGAAACTCTGGAGGCCGTGTTCCCCGAACGGGTTCAGGGAGGATGGCGCACCCACGAAGCCTCCGAAGATCGAGACCACCGCGAGGACGGCGAGCGGGATCCACATCACCCTTGGAGACTCGTGAGGGTGGCCGTGGCCCCGGTACGTTCCGTGGAACACCGTGAAACACGCCCGGCCCATGTAGAACGCGGTCATGAAGGCCACGCCCACGCCCACGATGTAGAGCGCCGTGGCGTGGTGGCTGACCGCGAGGATCTCGTCCTTCGACCAGAAACCGGCCAGCGGGAAGATCCCGGCGAGGGCGAGCGTGCCGGCCCAGAAGGTCCAGGTCGTCTGCTTCATCTTCTTGCCGAGACCGCCCATGTCCCAGATGTCGTTGCTGTGGCAGGCGTGGATCACGCTGCCGGCACCGAGGAAGAGCAGGGCCTTGAAGAAGGCGTGCGTGGCAAGGTGGAACATGCCCGCTCCCGCCCCCACGAGGCCGCACGCCATGACCATGTACCCGAGCTGGCTCAGGGTCGAGTAGGCGAGGATCTTCTTGATGTCGTTCTGGACGATGGCGATGGATGCCGCGAGCAGGGCCGTGAACCCGCCGATGTAGGCCACGGCGACCAGCGCGTCGTGGGCCCAGGCGAAGAGCCAGTAGGTCCGCACGATCATGTAGACGCCCGCCGCCACCATCGTCGCGGCATGCATGAGGGCGGAGACCGGAGTCGGACCCTCCATGGCGTCCGGCAGCCACACGTGGAGCGGGAACTGGGCCGACTTGCCCATGGCCCCCACGAAAATCAGGAAGGCGCCCAGCGCGGCCTTCCATCCCATCGCCGCGAAGAGCTGCTCCCGGGCCCCGTCATTCGTGAAGATCCCCTTCAACGTCTCGAAGGAAAGCGAGTCGATCTCCCCGAAGACGTCCCGGACGGCGAAGAAGAGGAGCAGGATGCCGATCGTCATCCCGAAGTCGCCGATCCGGTTCGTCATGAACGCCTTCTTGCCCGCCTCCGCCGCCGACGGCTTCTGGTAGAAGTAGCCGATCAGCAGGTAGGAGGAGACGCCCACGAGTTCCCAGAAGATGAAGATCTGGAGGAAGTTCGTGGAGAACGTGATGCCGAGCATCGAGAAGGCGAAGAAGGCGAACTTCGCGAAGAACCGCGACCATCCCTCGTCGCCGTGCATGTAGCCGAGCGCGTAGACGAAGATGCACGATCCCACGACGCCGACGACGGTCGACATGAGGACGGAGATGAAGTCGACCTGCACGCCGATGTGGAACGCCATCCCGCGGCTCAGAGCCCAGGTGAACTGGTGGACCACCGGTTCGGCGCCTGCCCCGCGGGAGATCTGGTCCGCGAGGAGGATGATGGACAGCACCCCGCCGAGGATCACCGAGCCCACCGAGAGGAAGGCCGAGAGCGCCTTGCTCCTGAGCGTCGCGACGGTGATCAGCGCCGCCGCGGCGAAGGGGGCGAACAGGATGATGTAGGCGAGGGTGGCTACCGTATTGGCTTCGAGCATGGCGCGCTACCCCTGCATGAGGTCCATCTCGTCGACGTTCACGGTCTGCCGCTGCCGGTAGACCGCGATGATGATCGCCAGCATCACCGCCGCTTCCGCTGCGGCCACGGTGATCGCGAAGAACACGAAGACCTGCCCCTGCATGTCCCGGTGGACGCGGCTGAACGCGACGAGAGCGAGGTTGGCGGCGTTCAGCATCAGCTCGAGGCACATGAGGATGACGATCGCGTTGCGGCGGACCACCACGCCGGTGAGTCCCACCGCGAAGAGGATCCCCGCCACGACCAGGTAGTGAGCGATCTGGATTTCCATGACGGGCCTCCCTAGACCTTCCGCTTCGTGAGGGCCACGGCGCCGACGATGGCCGCGAGCAGGAGGATGCTCGTCGCCTCGAACGGCAGGAGCCAGTCCCTGAAGAGCGGCAGGCCGATGTCCCGAACCGAGTCCTTCGTCGGCCCCACTTCGGCGAGGATTCCCGCCACGCTCATCCCGAAGTACGGCCGGCTCGCCGAGATCACCGTCACCACCGCCGCGAGGAGGAGGAGCGCCGCGACCACGCCCACCAGCGGGATCCGGGGCAGCGCCACGGCCTTGAGATCCTCCGGCCTCAGGTTCAGCAGCATGATGACGAAGAGGAAGAGGACCATGATGGCCCCGGCGTAGACGAGCACCTGGATCACCGCCAGGAAGTAGGCCTCCAGCGTGACGAAGAGCCCGGCCAGCCCGACGAAGCAGACGACGAGCCAGAGGACACACGCCACCGGGTTCCGCTGCGTCATCATGAGGACCGCGGAGGCCACCGCCAGCGCCGCCATGGCATAGAATGCCACCGCGTGGCCGGCTCCGGCTGCTGCAAGTATGGGTTCCATGACTTTGACCCGCCCTGATGCCCCGGGCCGCGGCCACCGCCGCCGCCCGCACGTCCAAGACTTCGCGTCCTCGCGGACGACTATCGAATCGGTCCTTCGCGGTGGAAGCCGGCGTTGCCTTCCTTCTTCCATTTCTTCGCACCGGCCGCCCGCACCCCGCCGAGATCGAGGAGCTTCTCCTTGTGGAAGATCATCTCCTCGCGGCTCCCGCCGGCGAACTCGAACTTGTCGGACAGGAAGATCGCCTCCTCGGGGCACGCCTCTTCGCACAGCCCGCAGAAGATGCAGCGCAGGGTGTCGAGGTCGAACTCCCTCGGCCCCTTCTCGATCGTGTTCCCCACCGCGAGTTCCTCCGGGATGATCCGGATCGCCTCGGGCGGGCAGACCCACTCGCACATCTGGCAGGCCACGCACTTCACCCGCCCCTCGTCGTCCTTCACGAGGACCGGCAGGCCGCGGTAGCCCTCGGGCACCACGGTCGGCTCCTCGGGGTACTGCCGCGTGAACTTCTTCCGCTTGAAGAAGTGCTTGAGCGTCAGACCGAGACCCTTCAGGATCGCGGGGAGGTATAGCTTCTCGCCGAGCGTGAGCGCCGGGCGTTCGACTTTCCGATAGGCCATGGTCACACCTCGAGCAGCAGCTTGGCCACGCCGGTCAGGACGATGTTGAGGAGACCGAGCGGCAGGAAGACCTGCCAGCCGAGCCGCATGAGCTGGTCGTAACGGAAGCGGGGCAGCGTCCACCGCACCCAGATGAAGA
>JALOQY010000115.1 GCA_025459285.1 Planctomycetota bacterium
CGGCCGCCCTCCGAGGCGGGGAGCCTCCTCGTCCGCGTGAGCCGCAACTGCCCGTGGAACCGCTGCGCCTTCTGCCCGGTGTACAAAGGGGAGGCGTACTCGCGGCGGCCGGTCACGGAGGTCCTCGCCGACATCGAGGAGATGGCCCGGAGCTTCGGGGATGCCCCTCGAACGGCGTTCCTGCAGGACGCGGACCCGCTGGCGGCGCGGCCGGAGGACCTGCTCGCGATCCTCGGTCGTCTTCGCGACCGGTTCCCCCGGCTTTCACGGGTCACCGCCTACGCCCGGTCGCGCACCCTCGAAAGGCGGGGGCTCGATGACCTGAAGCGGCTGCGGGAGGCGGGCCTTACCCGGATCCACACGGGCTTCGAGTCGGGTTCGGACCGGGTGCTCGCGATGGTGGACAAGGGGGCGACGCGCGAGCACCACCTCGCGGCGGGACGGCTCGCGAAAGAGGCGGGCTTCGCCCTCTCGGTCTATGTGATGCCGGGCCTAGGGGGACGGGGCCTCTCGGCGGAGCACGCGGACGAGACGGCCTCGCTGGTGGCCGCCACGAATCCGGAATTCACGCGTCTCAGAACCACGGCGCCGGTGGGCGGCACGCCTCTCGGAGAGATGGTCGAGACCGGGGCCTTCGTCCCGCTCTCCGAGGAGGAGACGGTGGGGGAGATCCGGCGGTTCCTCGCGGGGCTCGAAGCGGCGGCCACACGGATCGAGAGCGACCATGTCCTGAACCTGCTCCTCCATCTCCGCGGGGATCTGCCCGGGGACCGCGGGAGGCTCCTCGCGATGTGCGACGAGTTCCTCGGTCTGCCTCCCGACGAGCGCACGCTCTTCGTCCTCGGTCGCCGGACGGGCCGTCTCCGGCGCCCGCGGGACCTCGACCAGCCCGGCCTGCGCGCCGCTCTCCGTGCCGACCTCGCCGCCCTCGAAGCCTCCGGCGAGACACCCGAGTCCTACTTCGCGATCCTCCGCCGCGCCCTGCTCTGATGCACTCGGGGCCAGACCCCGAGTGACCATTTTGACGCGGTTTGCGCCAGACCCGGCGAGGCGGTTCTCCGCTCCGCATCGCACCGCGGGACGCGACCCGCCCGCCGACGTCAGCGGAGGATTCGATCTCGACGTCGAACGGGGCGTGGGCGCGGATACGTGCGGCCAGGGATCGGACGCCAATCGATTCCCGACCGCGCAGATCCGGCTTGACGGGTGAACGAAGGGGGGGGTGGTCAGCGGAGCGCGGTGTGGATGCGGTGGACGTCCTCGTTGTCGTCCAGCGCCTCGAGGAACTCCTCCACCTCCTGGCGCGCCTCGGCGGGCAGGTCCATCGGCTGCTTCGGGACGTAGCCCATCTCGGACACCGTCACCGTGAAGCCGGCGTTCACGATCGCCTTCGTGACGGCATCGAGGTCCGCGGGCTCGGTCAGGAAGCGCCCGCCCGTCCCTTCCTCGGGTGCCGGTGCGAGCGGTTCCACGTTCTGGGCTCCGGCTTCGATCGCGACGGTCTCCAGGTCGAGACTCCGATCCGGATGCGTGGCCTCCACGATCCCCACGTGGTCGAACAGGAACGATACTCGCACCCCGAGTTGGCCCTTGCGGAAGAGCACCCGGATCTCCGGTGCGGTGCGGTTCCGATTATCGGTCAGGCACTCGACCATCACCGGGACGCGGTGCGGCGCGAAGCCCTCGAAGAGGACATGCTCCAACTCGAGCTTCTCTTCGAGCAGGCCCGCGCCTTTCTTGATCGCCCGTGTGATCCGGTCTCCGGGTACGGACTGCTTGTGCGCAGCCTCCACGGCCACGGCGAGGCGTGGGTTGAGAGTGGGGTCCGGCACGCCGGACTTCGCCGCCATGCTGACCTCGCGGAGCAGCTTGGTGTTGATCCTCGCCCGCCTCGCGGCGTTGATCTCGCGGTGCTTCTGGAGCCACTGGCGACCCATCGGACGTCCTCCCGGACGCGGCCCCCGGAGGGGCGACGCCCGGAGAGGATACCGCCAGCGGCTTGTCGGGGTAAAGGGTCGCACCGCAGAGATCGTCCTTGGCCCCGACAGGCTGCGGGCGCCGTGGTGGTGCGCCGGAATCGATCCCGGCGAAGAGCATCGCCCCGGAGTCGGCGCGGCGGTCCGCCTGTCCGACGCGGTCCCCGACTCGGGCCGAGGTGGCGGTGTTCGTCCGGGCCGGTCAGCGGCCCGGAGGCGGTGTCTCGGCGATGGCGCGCCGTTCGCGCATGCGGTCGAGGAGGCACTGCTCCGCCGCCGTGAGCCGCTCCCGCGCCTCGATCCCGGACGCCGCGTAGATCTGCGCCCGCAGGATGGGCGTGAAGCAGGCCTCGAGGAGGGCATTCGTTCCGAACAGCTCGAGGTCGCGCAATCGCCCCCGGACCGTGGTGCCGATCCAGAACGCCGGGTCGCCGAAGTTCGGGCGGCTCCGGTCCCCGTCAGCGGCGGGCCAAAAGGGTCAGAAGTTTACCGATGCGCGCGACGCTGCGGGGGAACAGGCCCCCCGGTCCGGCTCCCTCGATGCACTCTCCCGGGCACGCAGTTCGCGAGACATCCTCAGTCGAGATTCCAGGATCTCCCCGAACTCGGGGTCGGCCAGCAGGGCCCGGGCGATCTTCTGTTCCGCCTCCTGGCACAGTTGTCTCACGCGCTCCTGGGTCATGGGCGCGCGGCCCTCGCGCTCCGCGAGGATCTCCGCGATCTGCCCGTACGTGCGCACCGACAGGGATGTCGGCCGGCGCTCGCGGGTCCGTCGTTCGGGCTTGGCAGTGAAGTGAAGAGGAACCATGACACTCCTTCCGTCCGCCGTGGACCCGACCGACGCGAGTCTCTCGAAGTCGTCGCGGACGTTTGATGAACCTGGAAGATGAACCTGGAAACGGTGCTGGTCTGACGCAAAGAGCAGTTGCACGACGGGGGCCGCGAGCGGCCTCAACTCCAGAGCAGCCTCCTTCCCGGACGGCGCCCGGTCCCGGCGAACGGCTCCACGGCGGGCCGCCCGCGCGGTTCCTCCGGCAGGGCGGCGTCCGGCCGCACGACCGGGATGGCCATGGCGACGGTCTGGTCATTCATCGGTTTCCTCGCGATGGCCCGGAGCCCGGGGGGCAGCTCGTCAGGTCCGTCATGTCGAGACCTCCGGAGTCAGGACTGCACCTTCGCACCGTCGCTTTCCCAGAACTCCGCGGGCACCCCCTGTGACAGCAGGAAGACCTGGACCATCGTGCCGCTGGTGAACGCGTGTACCACCGCCCCGGTGGACGTCTCGACCTCCGCGGCGGCCTCGCGCACGTCCACCCCGGTGATCCGCTTGATCTCCTGGCGGATCTCGTCGGCGGAGCTGGCGAACAACTGGCGGTGGTAGTCCTGCACCCGGGCTGCGCCGCCCGGGCTCAGTGCCAGGGCTCTTTCGGCGGGCGTCAGGGCCCCGTGCAGGGTGATCACCAGAGTCTCTCCGCTCAGGACCACCGTCACCGCCTTGGGGGGATGGCCGGTCCGTCGGAGCTGGAAGTCGCTGGCCGCCTGCGCGACCCGCGCGGCCATGGTGGTTCGAAGCTCATCCATCGAACTCGCTCCTCTTGGCCGCGGTGGTCCGACGCCGGACCGGCCTCGACCGGAAGACGAAAAAAAGCCGACCCGGCTCGGAACCCGCAGGTCCCGAGCCAGGTCGGCTTACCCTTCAATGGACCTCCCGGCAGGGCCGGGCTGTCCGTCATTCGGTCATCCGACTGCAGAACCGCGCGCCGTGTGGCCTTCGCGATCCGCTGACCCTCTTCTTATAGCACGAACGGCGGGGAAGGCAACCACCAACTGGAAAAGCCGGGCCGGTTGGCGTATCCTGACGTGCCGTCGTGGAGGTGGATCGGGCCCGCCGTCCGGCCGGCGGGGATGCCTCAGGGCGTGATGGGCGATGGGAGGTCGGCATGAGAACCCGGGGAGAGATCGAAGCCGCGGTATCCGACGGCATGACGCACTTCGAGATGGACCACATGGGCCGCGGCCCCAAGGAGATCCGCGCCCATCTGCTCGGCGACCTCCTCGTCGTCCGCCTCGGAGGTGTCCTCACCGCCGCCGAGCAGCAACTGGTGCGGTCCCAGCCGGCGGAAAAGGGCCGGGACCTCCTCAAGCAGGTGCGGACCCACCTCCTCGAGACGGCCCGTCCGGTCATGGAGACCATGATCCAGGACGTTACCGGTGTCCCGGTCATCAGTCTGCACCACGACATCAGCACGGTCACGGGCGAGGAGATCGTGATCTTCACCCTGGCCGGCCCCCCCGAGTACCGCGAGGTGAAGTCGAAGTGATCGCCGGCCGCCGGTGGTGTCGCCCCGGCGGCTCGGGAATTCCATCCCCGCGCGGATCAGGAGTCTTCGCCGCCTGACGACTCGAACCCGGAGATCACGTCGAACAGCTCCTCGTCGATGCCGCCCTGGCGCAGACGGTGGTAGGTGCCGGTGAGGTGCGAGAGAAGCTCGTCGATGTTCCTCTCGGCGCGTTGCATCGCCGAAAGCCGGCAGGCGTTCTCGCTGGCGAGGGACTCGGCGGACGCCCGGAAGAGCGAGACGAAGAGATAGGCGCGGATGAACTCGCGCAGCGTCGCGATGGGGTCTCCCATGACCTCGGGCAGGGACTTCGTCGGCCAGCGACGCTCCGCCATCGCGTGCCGCCAGTCCTCGTCCAGCGGCAGCAGTCGCTGGCCGACGGGAGCGCAGACCGCCCCGGTCACGGGCCGGTTGTGGAAGAGGTGGAGCTCGGCGAATTCACCACGACCCCGGCGTGCTTCGCTCTCGACGATGATCCGCCCGACGAGCGGGACGATGGCCTTCACGGAGGCCGGCACGGGAAACGTCCCCGCGAGCGGCAACCCCGCGTCCGCGAGACGCGACTGGACGCGTTCGCCCACCGCCCACACCACGGGCCTTCGGGTCATGGCGGCGAGTGCGCCGGCCGCGAAGTCGGCGACGTGGTCGTTGAACTGGCCCACCAGTCCCTGGTCCGAACCGAACACCACCGCGCCGATTTCACCGGTCGACCGTCCCCCGCCCGGGACCGGAGTGGGGGGAACCGGCCCGTTGGCCCGAAGGCACGCGCTCAGACCCGATTCCACGACGCGCATGTACTCCGTCAGCGAGCGCACCGCCTGCTCGTACTGCCCGATGCTCGATGCGGCCACCGCCTTCATCGAACGGACGACGGACTTGAGATCAGAGGCGCCACTGAGCTTACGTCGCAGACTGGTTGTCGTTTCGCCCATGGCCCTCCCCTCAACGGTCCTCGCCCGTCGATCCCTCCGGATCGGCCCGGAAGGGGGCCACGGCCTCCCGGGCGATCCCGAGGATCGTCTCGCGATCCCCGGCGGTCAGCTCCGCGGCGGATTCGAGCCGTGCCGACACATCCGCCGGGAGGTGCGCGGCGGCCTCGTGGATGGCGCTCTCGGCCTCCGTCATCCGGTCGATCGGAACGAGGTCGAAGAGCCTCGTGGTCAGCGCCAGGAGGAGGGAGATCTGCCCGGCCACGGAAACGGGGGCGTGCTCCGGTTGTCGCAGGCAGGCGCGGATCCTCCGTCCGTGCTCGATGACTTTCCGGGTCTCGCCATCCAGACGGGCGCCGAACCGGGCGAAGGACTCGAGTTCCTCGAACTGGGCATACGCCAGCTTCAGGTCGCCCGTCACCGCCCGATAGGCCGGCCTCTGGGCCTTGCCGCCGACGCGCGAGACGGACTTGCCGACGTCTGCCGCGGGCAGCACGCCCAACTGGAACAGCGACGGCGAGAGGTAGATCTGCCCGTCCGTGATGGAGATCAGGTTGGTCGGGATGTAGCCGGAGATGTTCTGCGCCTCGGTCTCGATGATGGGCAGGGCGGTGAGCGAGCCCCCGCCGAGTTCTCCGCGCAGGTGCGTCGCGCGCTCGAGCAGGCGCGAGTGGATGTAGAAGATGTCGCCGGGGAAGGCCTCGCGGCCGGGGGGGCGGCGGAGCAGGAGGGAGATCTCGCGATAGGCGCGGGCATGCTGCGTGAGATCGTCGTAGACGATGAGGACGTCACGACCGGCTTCCATGAAGTGCTCCGCGATGCTGGTCGCGGCGTAGGGGGCGATGTAGGCCAGTCCCGGCGGGTTGTTGCCTTCGGTCACGACGACGACGGTCAAGTCCATGGCGCCCCTCTCCCTCAGGGTGGCCACGACGTTTGCCACGGAAGCCGCACGCTGGCCGATGGCGCAGTAGACGCAGAGGACGTCCTGATCACGCTGGTTGAGGATCGCGTCGACCGCGACGGCGGTCTTGCCCGTCTGCCGGTCGCCGAGGATCAGCTCGCGCTGGCCGCGCCCGATGGGGATGAGCGCATCGATGACCTTGATGCCGGTCTGGAGAGGCTTCGTGACGGGAGCGCGGTCCATGATCGGCGGAGCCGGGCGCTCGACCGGAAGCCGCCGGCCCGCCACCACCGGTCCGAGGCCGTCGAGCGGCCGGCCGAGCGGATCGATGACGCGCCCCAGCAGCGCGTCGCCCACGGCCACGTCCATGACCCGGCCGGTACGCCGCACTTCGTCTCCCGCGTGGAGGCGCCAGTGTTCGCCGAGCAGGACGACGCCGATCTCATCCACGCCCAGGTCGAACGCGATGCCCGGCACGCCGCCCGGGAACTCCACCAGTTCCTCGAAGCCCACGCCGGGGAGACCCGAGACCCTGGCGATGCCCGTGGAGACGCGGGTGATCGTCCCGGTCTCCCGCGGCGTCAGGCGGGGCGTGCAGGCTTCCCGCGCCTCGCGGAGCCCATCGAAGGCCCCGGCCAGGACCTCCTCGAGACGCTCCGGCTTCGCGCTCATGGGATCTCCGGCTCCGGTTCGGGTCCGGGCGCGGCCGCGTCTTCGTCCCCTTTCGCCAGGAGTTCGTCGACGTCCCTCTCGAGCGACGTCAGGTAGTCGGCGATGCTCCAGGAGACCTTCTGGCCGTTCACGGAGAATTCGATGCCGCTGATCAGATCCGGCGCGGTCTCGAAACGGACGTGGACGTCGGCCGAGAACGTCTCGTTCAGCGCGGTCCGGATGGCCGCGCGCTGGCCCTCGGGGAGTTCGAAGGCGCTGCGCACGACCGCGGGATCGGATGCGGTGCCGATGGCCGCGCCCAGACGGTCCTTCGCGTCGCCGTCCATCTCCCGGAGGTGACGGATGAACACCTCCCCGAGCCTCTCCTCGAGACTGGCCGAGGCGAGGTCCGACAGCGTCTTCCGCGAGATCGCGAAGACCTCCTCGAGAGTCCGCTTCCGGATGGCCCGGTCGAGCTGGCGGGCGTCGTCCCTCAGTGCCTGCTGCCGCTTCGCGATCAGGACATCCGCGGCCTGCCGTGCCTCGCCGAGAAGGCGCCGTCTCTCGGCCTCCGCCTCCTCCGTGGCATCGCGAAGGAGCGCGGCGCGCTGCCGGTCGAACTCCGCGACCCGGAGCCGGAACCCCTCGCCCTCCGTCCGGGCCTCGGTCATCCGGGCCTCGGCGTGCGCGAGCCGGGAGGCGATGAGGCTCTCCCGGGCGTCGATGGCGCGGAGGATGGGTCCGTAGAGGAAGCGCTTCATCAGCCATACCAGGATGAGGAAGTTGACCACCTGCGCGATGACGGTGAACCAGTCGATCAGCATCGGACTACTTCCCCGAGGCCAAGGCGATGAAGTGGTTCCAGAACGGGTTCGCGAAGATGAGGATCATCGAGACCACGAAGCAGTAGATGGCCGTCGACTCGATCATCGCCAGACCCACGAACAGCGTCCGGGTGATGGTGGCGGAGGCGTCGGGCTGCTGGGCCAGGGAATTCAGCGCGGTGGCCACCGCCTTCCCTTCGCCCAGCGCCGGTGCCAGGGTGCCGATGCCGGTGGTGAAGCCGGCGGTGACGATCGATGCCACCGCGACAATCGTCATGCTGTCCATGGTCTCTCCTCGTGTTCTCGGTGCTTTCGGATCAAAGAGCCGTCTCGGGTACGGGGCCGGGCGTGCGGACGCGGGTGGCCGCGGCGATGTAGACCGCGGCCAGGATGAAGAAGATGTAGGCCTGCACCATGCCGGTGAGCAGGCCGAGTGCCGTCATGACGATCGGGAAGATGAAGGGCGTGATCGCGAGGAGGATCCCCAGGATCATCCCCCCGCTCATCATGTTGCCGAAGAGCCGGACGGCCAGGGCCAGGGTGCGTGACAGCTCGCCGATGATGTTGAAGGGGAGCATGATGAACGTCGGCTTCACGTAGGATCCGAGATAGCCGGTCACCCCCTGCTCCGTGATCCCGAAGGCCGGGACCGCCACGAGCACGCACAGTGCGAGGGCCACGGTGGTGGACAGCGATCCCGTCGGCGGCTCGAAGGCGGGGATGACGGTGCAGAGACCGGCCGCGGCCACGAACAGGAGGAGGGTGCCCAGGAAGCCGAGGTACTTCCGCGGCTGGCCGAGGCCGACCTCCTCGATCTGCTTCTCGATGGCCGTGACGATGATCTCCAGGAGGTTCTGCCAGCGGGATCGGTCAAGATCCGTGGAGAGCCGGCGGGTGATCAGCTTCGCGCCCAGCGTGAGCGCGAGCATGAGACCCCATGTGAACACGATCGTGGCGTTGAGCTTGAAGATGCCGCTTTGCCAGAAGACGACTTCGTCAGGACTGAGCCGCATGTCCGCCCCCCTTCGCTCCGACCTCGCGGCGTTCGACCGGCGGACCGATGATCCGCGTCACGGCGAACCGGGCACCGGTGAAGCCGAGGAGGCACGCCAGCAGGCGCTCCCAGCGCCCGCCGGAGATGAAGGCGAAACCGGCGAGGACGATGGCGATCCGGACCAGCAGGCTGCCGAGGAACCAGAGCGCGGGCTTCGTGGACCCGAGTCCCCTTCGGACCGTCAGCCAGAGGCCGCCGTAGAAGATGGCCCCGAGCACGACGCCTGTCCCGAGGGCGGGCAGCACTCCGAGAATCTCATGGAGCGTCATCATCCTGTTCCTCCCGCACTTCCCGACCTTCCCGGGCCACCCAGCGCCATGCCGTCAAGCACCCGACGGCCAGGCCGATGACCAGGAGCGTCAGCGTCCACGAGGTGCCGCCCGGGTGGTGTTTGTCGATCCAGACGCCCAGCGCTGCTCCGAGCAGCGTGGGCACGGCCACCGTCCAGCCGATCAACCCCATCATGCCCAGGCCGAACCAGACGGAGCGCCCGGCGTGGCGGCGCGCCCGGAGCTTGCGTGCCGCCTTCGTGCCGACCTCCCGGACGAGTCGGGTGGGGTCCCTGGAGTCTCCGGCCTTCGGCCCTTCATTCATGTTGAAGCCTCGCCAGACGGCGGATGAACCCGCTCTCCATCTTCATCATCACCGAGCGGACGTGGCGCTCCCGCTCGTCGAGGTTCCGGAACTGCCGATCGACCGCTTCGCGCAGCCGGCCGAGTTCCGGGCCGGCGATGGCGTCCCGCACGGAGACGAGCACATCCGGCCCGGTCTTGATCAGTGTCCCCTCATCGACGCCCACGAAGACCTCGCCCTCTTCGGTGGTCTCATAAGTCAGGATCCCGGGCGCGAGCGCCGCCACGCAGTCGAGGCGCCGGGGGAGAAGGCCGAACGAGCCTTCGCGGCCCTCCACCACGATCCTCGAGACGCCGGTCTTCTCCGCGAAGACCCCGAACGGCAGGAGGATCTTAAGGTGCATGCCTGTCGGCGGCATGGTTGGCCTCCTGTTCGGGTGCTGCCTCGGCTCCGGAGCTCGGTGGCTCATCGCCCTCTGTCCCGAGTCCTCCGCCGGTTCCCGGTCTGACCCCGGGACCGCCGGGACCGTTCTTCGTCCTCGCCTCGCTGATCGCGCCGATCATGTAGAGGGAGCTCTCGGGGTAGCTCATGAATTCATCGTTCAGGATGCGTTCGCAGCCATCGAGGGAATCCACGAGACTGACGAGCTTCCCCTTGATGCCGCTGAACAGCTCCGTGGCGTAGAACGGCTGCGTGAGGAATCGCTCCAGCCGCCGGGCGCGGGCGACGAGGTCGCGGTCCTCGGGCGACAGTTGCTCGAGTCCGAGCATCGCGATGATGTCCTTCAGCTCGGCGTACTGGGCAAGCGTCCGTCGGATCTCCTGCGCCAGTCGGTAATGGCGCTCGCCGACGATGCCGGGCGTGGCCATCCGGGAGCTGGACTGGAGCAGGTCGATGGCCGGGTACAGCCCCTCGCTGGCCCGCTTGCGCGAGAGGACGATCGATGCGGAGAGGTGCGAGAAGGTGTGGACCGCCGCCGGATCGGTGAAATCGTCCGCCGGCACGTAGACCGCCTGGATGGACGTGATGGCGCCGGTCTCGGTGTTGGCGATGCGCTCCTCCAGTTGCGAGAGCTCCGTGCCGAGAGTCGGCTGATAGCCCAGCCGGGACGGCATGTGGCCGAGCAGCCCGGACACCTCCATGCCGGCCTGGATGAACCGGAAGATGTTGTCGATGAGCAGGAGGACGTCGCGGTGCTCGTCGTCCCGGAAGTACTCGGCGATCGTCAGCGCCGCGTGTCCCACGCGGAACCGGCTTCCCGGCGGCTCGTTCATCTGGCCGAACACCATCACCATGTTCGGCAGCACCCCCGCGTCCTTCATTTCCCGGTAGAGTTCTTCCCCTTCGCGACACCGCTCGCCGATACCGCAGAAGACGCTCATCCCCTCCTGGTGGCCGATCATGTTGTGGATCAGTTCGGTGAGCAGCACCGTCTTGCCCACCCCCGCCCCGCCGAACAGGCCGGCCTTGCCACCGCGCTCGAGCGGCACCAGCACGTCGATGGCCTTGATCCCCGTCTCGAAGATCTCGGACTTCGTGGAACGCCGGGCCAGCGCCGGAGGCGCGTTGTGGACGGAGCGCCACTCGACGTCGTTCGGGGCCGGCTGGCCGTCGATGGCATTCCCGAAGACGTCGAACATCCGTGACAGGTCGGCTCTGCCCACCGGCGCCCGCAGAGGGTGTCCCGTGTCCTCGACCGGCATGCCGCGGGCCAGCCCCTGGGTGTGCGTGAGGGCGATCCCGCGAACGCTCCGCGCGTCGAGTTGGGCCATGACTTCGATGTGGATCCTCCCTTCCTCTCCGGCGCGCAGCACGGTGAAAATGGGGGGCAGGCGGGCATCGAAGCTCACGTCCACGACGCTGCCGCGGACCGAGACGACCGAGCCGATGTTCGCGTCCGCGTTCCTGTCGACCATGCCGATGCTCCCGCGGCCCGCGCCATTCCGACGAGTCCTCGAGTTCCGCGTCCGGGGGCGAGTGCAGCCGAACCCCGATTCCCGGCGGTAGTGACGGCCTCTGCCGCGATCGGAAGCGGGTCCGGAAGCACCTCTTGCCGCCACGATCATAGCGGACCGCGGAGGCATTGGGAATCCGATGTTCCGTTGACTCGGCTCCGAGTCGGCATTCAGCCCGTCGCCGGAAGTCACCTCCGCCGTCGGGCCGGCCTCCGTCCTTTCCCGAACGCCACGCTCCGCGGGCCGTGTTACGTCGCCGTCCCACGGGTTACCGCGTCGAAACGGCCCGGAGAGCCCGGGCCGGTGGCATCGTGGGACCGGCGGACTCGGGTACGCGCTTTGCATTTCACGGGCCGGTGCCGTTCGCGGAGGTCCGGAATGTCACGACGATGCCGCACTCTGCTCCCGCTGGTACTCGCGGTGGTCTGCCTCGCGGCCGACGGGGCGGCGGCCCGGGGCGGGAAGGGGGGGGGCGATGCGCCCGGCGCCTCCGGCGGCGGCCCGTCGACCGACGGGGGAGGAGGGGGAGGCTCCGGCACGCCGAAGCCGCCGCCGCCCTCCGCTCCGACCGCCCGGGGCGGGAGTTCCGTGGACGGGGCCGAGGGGGCACTGACGGAGCGGGACCCCGACGCCGCCCTGAGGGAACTCATCCAGGACCAGATGCGAGTCGCCCGCGGCCGGGCCGGCGAAGCTCTGCTCTCGCGGCTGAGGGACCGGGAGATCGCCGGGGCCCGCGCCCTGGTCAACCACCGGGTGGGTGACGGCGGTCAGCTCCCCGCGAATCCGCCGCCTCCCGAGCCGACCGCGGAGGAGGGGGAGGG
>JALOQY010000116.1 GCA_025459285.1 Planctomycetota bacterium
AGCTCCGAGCGCCACTGGCGCACCGCCACGAGGCTCGTGGTGAGAACGAGTGTCTTCATGCCGACCCTGGCCATCACCCCCATGCCCACGATCGTCTTTCCCGCTCCGCAGGGCAGCACGATGACGCCGCTGCCGCCCTTCACCGTCCCCCCGGCGTGGAACACGTCCACGGAGTCCGTCTGGTAGGGACGGAGCCGGAGCGGGCGCCCCGACAGGGTCTCGTCCCGGAGGCGGATCTCCAGCGGGTCCCCCATCGTGTACCCGGCCAGATCCTCCACCGGATAGCCGATCTTGATCATCGCCTGCTTGACGTGCCCCCGGAAGGCGGGGTCGAGGCGGATCGTGCGGTCGTCGATCGGTTCCCGGAGGTAAGGTCGCGTGAGGGGGTTCCGGGCGACCTCGGTGAGGATCACGGGGTCGTCGGAGACGAGGGCCATCTCGCCGCCGACGATCTCCAGACGGACGAGGCCATACCGCCGGACGTAGTCCTCGATGTCCCGGCAGACGTTCCGCGGCATGTCGTAACGCGAGAATTCCCTGAGGCTTTCGATCATCTCCGCCGCGGACAGCCCCGCCGCCGCGGCATTCCAGATGGACAGGGGGGTGATCCGGTAGAAGTGCACGTGCTCCGGCGACTTCTCCAGCTCCGCGAAGCGGGAGATCCGATCCCTCGCATCGTGGTAGGCCGGGCTGTCCACCGTGAGGAGCACCGACCGATCGCTCTGGACGATCAGGGGCTTCAAACCGTCACCTGTGATCCTTTCGCGCCTCCCGGGGTGTCCGGGGCCGGAGAGCACCCATCGGAGTCCCGAAACCGTTCACAGTAGGCGGGCACCGGCACCCCGGCCAGTATTTTCCCGTACCGGCAGCCTGTCGGGGTCAGGGGTCCCTCCGCCTAGATCGTCCTCGGCCCCGACGGGCCGCGGGGTCAGAGGGACCGCAGGGGGCAGAGGTTCGCCCGGAGGTCTTCGTGGAGACGACCGTTCGTGGCCACGATGTGCCGGCCCGTGAGGAAGTCCTCCCCGCCCCGGAGATCCGTGACCGTCCCTCCGGCCGCCCGGACGATCGCGGCGCCCGCCGCCACGTCCCAGGCCGACAGATGGAGTTCCCAGAACCCGTCCAGCCGACCCGCGGCGACGTAGGCGAGGTCGAGGGAGGCGGCGCCGGCACGGCGGATGCAGAGGACCTTCAGGATGAGCCGGGCGAAGTTGTCGACGTTGTCGTCCGGCGATTCGTTGCGCACGTAGGCGAAGCCCGTGGCGAGGAGGGACTCGGGGAGATCCCGGATGCCGGAGACCGCGATCGACTCCCCGTTGCGGACGGCGCCCACCCCGACCTCCCCGGCGAACGTCTCGCCGAGCACCGGGGCGTGGACCGCTCCGAGAAGAGGGACGCCGCCCGCGACGAGACCGATCGAAACCGCGAAGAAGGGATGGCCGCGGGAGAAGTTCACCGTGCCGTCGAGAGGGTCGACGTACCACGTGCGCCGGCCGTTCCCCGGGCGCGACCCTCCTTCCTCCGCGACGATCGCATCGTCCGGGAAGGCCCGGGACAACTCCTCGACCACGAGCGTCTCCGAGGCCCGGTCGGCTTCGGTGAGGAAGTCCCGTGCCCGCCCCTTCCCCGTCCGGTGACCCCGAAGGCCCGCCGGATCGTAGAACGAGAGCAGCACTTCCCCCGCGCGCCGCGCGAGGTCCGTGGCGAAGGCCAGTTCCTCAGCCATCCGCTCGCTTCTCCTCGCGGCCTTCCCGCCGCAGTTTCTCCCAGTAGTCGAGGCGCTTCTTCACCTCGCGTTCGAAGCCCGCCTCCCCCGGCCGGTAGTAGACCCGCCCGGAGAGACCGTCCGGCAGGTAGCCCTGCGCCACGATGCGGTGGACGTAGTCGTGGGGGTACTTGTAGCCCTCCCCGTAGCCCAGTCGGGCCATGAGGTCCGTGGGGGCGTTCCGTATCGAGAGCGGAACCGGTTCCGCGGGGTGTTCCGCGACGTCCTTCGCCACGCGGCCGTAGGCCTCGTAGAGGGCGTTCGACTTCGGCGCGGTCGCCAGGTAGATCGCGGCCTGGAGAAGGGCCAGGCCCCCTTCCGGCATCCCGACGAAGTGGACGGCCTCCTTCGCCGCTATCGCCTGCACGAGCGCCTGCGGGTCGGCGAGGCCCACGTCCTCCGAGGCGAAGCGCACGAGCCGCCGCGCCACGTAGAGCGGATCCTCGCCGGCGATCAGGAGCCGCCCCAGCCAGTACGCCGAGGCCTGCGGGTCCGATCCGCGCAGCGACTTGTGGAGTGCGGAGATCAGGTTGTAATGCTCCTCCCCGCCCCGGTCATGGGCGAGCGTCTTCCGTTGGAGCGCCTCGCGCAGGGCGGCTTCGGTGAGGAGCACCGGCCCCTCCGGCTCCCCCGAGACGGCCGCTTCCAGCAGATTGAGGAGTCGCCGGGCGTCCCCGTCCGCGGAAGCCACGAGGACCCGCTCGGCCCCCGGGTCGAGCCGCACCCCCCGCGCACCGAGACCGGCCTCGGGATCCGCGAGGGCACGGGCAAGGACCTTCCGCAGCGCTTCTTCCCCGAGCGGCTTCAGCACGAAGACCCGCAGGCGCGACAGGAGAGCGGCGTTCACCTCGAAGGAGGGATTCTCGGTCGTCGCGCCGACGAGGACGATCGTCCCCGCCTCGACGTGCGGCAGGAAGGCGTCCTGCTGCGCCTTGTTGAAGCGGTGGATCTCGTCCACGAAGAGGATGGTCCTGGTCCGCCGGTCGAAGAGATCGCGCTGAGCCTCCTCCACCGTGCGCCGCACGTCCTCCTTGCCCGCGAGGACCGCGGAGAAGAAGACGAAGCGCGCCCCGGTGTGACGGGCCAGGATTCGCGCCAGCGTGGTCTTTCCGGACCCCGGGGGGCCCCAGAGGATCATGCTGGGCACGCGGTCGGCCTCGATGAGCCGCCGCAGGATCCGGCCCTCCCCGGTGAGTTCCTCCTGGCCGCAGAGATCGGCGAGGTCACGGGGCCTCAAGCGCTCGGCGAGTGGCGCGTTCGGAGGTACTTCGTCTTCGGCGGAGGGGAAAAGCGTCGCCACGTCAGAGATCCCGCCACAACGCCCGGCAGATCTCGTCCTGCAGCGCGCGGGCCTTCCCGAGGTCGGTCCGGGGGTCGTTCACGAGGATCGCGAAACAGGCCACCCGTCCGCTCTTCGCGCGGACGAAACCGGCCAGGGCGGAAACATCGCGTATGGTGCCGGTCTTGGCACGCACGTCGTTGCCGAGGTCCGAGAGGCGCCGCGACAGGCTGCCATCCTCCTCGCCTCCCGCGGGCAGCGTGGCGAGGAACCTCTCCGGTGCCGGCACCTCCCGGTACAGATGCCCGAGGACCGCCACGAGGAACCGGGCCGACACGCGGTTGTTCCGGGAAAGGCCCGAGCCGTCCGACTGCCGGAGCTCCCCCGGGACCGCCTTCGCCCGGGTCGCGAGGGCGGCGGCCGCCGCCGCGCCGGCGGTGAACGATCCCTCCCCGCGCTTCTCGCGCCCCAGGGCCTTGAGAAGGCACTCCGCAAAGAGGTTCTGGCTGCGCCGGTTGGCGACCGTGACGATCTCGAAGAGCGGTGTCGACACGGAAGCCACCCTCACCGCGTCCCGCAGCCCCGCCGCCGCCCCCGGCTGCCGCCGGACCGAGCCCCGGAGCGCCACGCCGGCCCGCACCAGCGCCTCGCGGAACACGTCCGCGAAGACCGCCACCGGGTCGGGAACGGCCACCTCGGCGTCGTACCCCCCGGAGCCCGCGAGGATGCCCCCGCGCACCCGGATCGTGCCGTCCGCAGCGGGAGGATCCACGACGATCCGGTGGTCCTTCCGCGCCGCGACGGTCACCGTTTCGTTCAGCGGTCGCAGGACCTCCACCCGGGGCACGAGTGTCACCCGCCCGGGCTCTCCGACCGCCTTCCCCGGCTCCACGCGTACCGTGATGCAGCTCCTCGCGACCGTCAGCGCGGCCACCGGCGCGCAGTACCAGCGCCAGAGCTGGTCCGAAGGCCAGTCGGGGTGGCGCTCGACCCCGTCGAAACGTCCGGCGTCGAGCACGAGGTCTCCGTCGATCCGGCGCACCCCGGCCCGGGCGATGGCGCCCGCGAGTTCGTCGATCCGGCCCGGCGGGCCTCCGTCGCCGGCGGTCACCATGAGCGTCGGGTCACCCCCGCCGACGATCACGAGGTCGCCCGCCACGCTCCCCTCGGAACCGACGGGCCCCGTCCGCAGCGCGACGGTCTCGAAGCGGAAGTCGGGCCCCAGTTCGAGCCACGCCGCCGCCGTGGTGACGAGTTTCATGGTGGAGGCGGGGATCCGGAGCGCCGCGCCGTCCCGGTCGAAGACGACCGCGCCGGTGCGGGCGTCGGCCACGAAGACGCCGTACGTCCCCGCCGCCGGCCCGCGGGCGGCGAGGACTCTCCCCACCGCGGCCGCCGCGGCGGCGTCGTCCGACCGGGCGGGAGCGGCGAGGAGCAGGAGAACGGACAGGACGATGGGCGAAAGTCGGGGCGTCATCACAGGCCTCGCAGGAACTCCGGCGTGAGGGCGATTTCGCCGGCCAGGGCGAGATCGATCGTCCGGAGGAGCCTCGTCTTGTCGGCGGGCAGACGGCCGGCGAGCGGCAGGTAGTTCGAGGCGTGGTTCGACCGGAAGATCGTCCCCGTGAGTTCCAGGCCCTGCACGATCCAGCGCAGTTCCCGGAGCGCCTCCTTCGGGCTCGGGGGACGCCCGCGGCCGGCCTCGGCGTCCTCGCAGAGGGGCGTCCCCGGCACCGGACTCACGGTCAGCAGGGACAGGTAGCGCGGCTGCATCCGGTTGACGGCCCGGGCGGTCGCGCGCGCGTGGGCCGCGGAACCCTCGGCTCCCGCGAGCCCGAGGAGGCCCATGACCGACATCCGGATGCCCGCGGCCTGCGCCCGCCCGACGGCGACCACCATCTCGTCCACGGTGGCGCCCTTGTCGCAGTGCGCGATCACGTCCGGGTCGCCGCTCTCGAGCCCGAGGTAGCCGATCCGGAGGCCCTCTTCGGCGAGGGAGCGGAGTTCCTCGTCGGTCTTCGAGAGGACGTTGCCGGCATTCACGTAGGAGCCGACCCGGTTGAGCGAAGGGAACGCCGCCTTCAGCGCCGAGAGGACGGGAAGCAGCTTCGCGGCGGAGAGGACGAAGGCGTCCCCGTCGAGGAGGAAGACCCGCCGGACGTCCCCGAGGGTCTCCTTCGCCATCGCGATGTCCTCGAGGACCTCCCGCTCCGGCCGAACGCGGAACCGCTTTCCCCGGTACATGGCGCAGAAGGAACAGCGATTGTGGGAGCAGCCGGTCGTGACGGGGAGCAGGTAGCTCTCCGCCTCGCTCGGGGGCCGGAAGACGGGTTCCACGTACCGCATCCGGCCGAGTCTATCCCCCCCGCCCGCCCACCCCAACATCCCCGCTGTCCGATAGCAGCCTGTCGGGGCCGGGGACGATCTCTGCGCCGCGACCCTCGGCCGCGACAGGCTGTCAGCGGATCCGGTAGGTCGCCCCGTCCTCGGCCCTCTCGACCGGCCCGGCATAGCGCTCCGCGACGACGGCCTCGATCGGCTCGCGCTCCACTTCCGGGTAGAAGTGGGTGAGAACGAGACGACGGGGGGCCGAAAGGGCCGCCACTTCCGCCGCGGTGCGCGGGGTGAGGTGCCCGTCCCAGGGCGCGGGATCGGGGAACGCGCATTCGAGAAGCAGAAGATCGGCATCGCGTCCGGCTTCCACGATGCCGGCGCACAGCCCCGTGTCTCCGCTGATCGCGAGGACGGCCTCGCCATCCGCCTCGCGAACCCGGTAGGCAAGGCTCTCCGGTGCGTGCTTCACGGGAAAAGCCGTCGCCCGCACCCCGGCGAGAACATGCTCCCCGGGGGAGAACTCGAGCACCGTGAGATCGAAACCCACGGGACGGAGCCAGGCTCCGTAGGCCGCCGAGAACCAGTGGTCGATGAGCTTCACGGTTCCCTCCGGACCGGCGACGGTGAGGGGCCCGCGGCCGGCGAAAGCCGGATTCCGCAGGGCGAAGAGGAGAGCCGGAAGGTCCAGGACATGATCGGGGTGGAAGTGGGTGAGCAGCACGCCGTCGATCGACGCCGGATCCACGCCCGCCGCCGCGGCCACCCTCAGACTGCCCGGACCGCAGTCCACGAGGATCGTGCCTCCGGAGGCCCGCACCAGCGCGCCGGGGGAGCCCCGGCGGGGAGAGGGCACACCGGTGCCCGAACCGAGGATCGTGAGCTCCATCATCGCGTGAGGCTCCGGTCGTTTCGAAGCATGAGGAAGGAGAGTCCCTCCGCCGCCGATCCCATGCCGCGAACCGTGTGGGACCAGCTCACGTCTCCCTCCGCCTGGATCACCACCTCCGGCTCCCCGGATGGCGGACAGAGCGTCACGTGGAGACTCCGGCAGCGGACGGCGAGAGCAAGGAGGTCGAACTCGCAGGCACCCGTGCCTTCCCACGTTTCCACCGGGCCATCATTCCGGAAGCCCGCGGACAGGCCGGAGACCCGCAGGTCCCGGCGGTAGGCCGCGGGGAGCAGGATGCGCACACTCCTGGCCTCGATGCGCGTCGGGTTCGCGAGAAAGGTCTCGTGAGGAGGCCGCGGAGTGGATGTCGGATCGGGCTCGACCGCGACGCAGGCGGTCGCGAGCAGGGCGAGGACAAGCACGGACGGTCTCATTCTCCGTAACCCTCCGGATGCGCCTCGTGCCAACGCCAGGCCGTGTCGACGAGCTCCGGGAGACCCGAGTGGCGCGGCCGCCAGCCGAGCGCCGTCCTGGCCCGTCCCGGCCGGGCGACGAGCCGCGCGGGGTCACCCGGCCGCCGCTCCACGACCGCGTACGGTACCGGACGTCCGGCCCGCTCCGAGACCGCCCGGATCACCTCCAGCACCGAGTGCCCGCGGCCCGTGCCGAGATTCACGCGCACGGGCTCCCCACCCGAGAGGAGACGCCCGACGGCGCGGACGTGCGCATCGGCGAGGTCGGTCACATGCACGTAGTCCCGGACGCACGTCCCGTCGGGCGTCGGATAGTCGGTGCCGAACACCCGGAGGCTCCCCTCGCCGCGGAGCGCCTCGCGGATGACGAGCGGCACGAGGTGCGTCTCCGGGTCATGGTCCTCCCCCAGATCCCCCTCGGGATCGGCACCGGCGGCGTTGAAGTACCGGAGGCTCGCGTACCGGAGGCCATGGGCCCGGTGGAAATCCTCGAGCATCCACTCCACGGCGGCCTTGGTCCGGCCGTAGGGGTTCACCGGCAGCCGAGGGAGGTCCTCCCGGAGCAGGCCGCGCTTCGGTTCGCCGTAGACCGCGCAGGTGGAAGAGAACAGGAAGACCGGCGCGTTCGCGCCGATCAGGGCTTCGAGGAGAGAAAGCGTGGCCACGGCGTTGTTGCGCCAGTACTTCCCCGGCGCCGTGACGGACTCCCCCACGTAGCAATGCGCGGCGAAGTGCACGACCGCGTCGGGCCGCTCCGCGGCGAGAACCGCGTCGACGAACGCCCGATCGCCGACGTTCCCCTCGTGGATCGGGACCGACCGGATCGCCGCCCGATGGCCCTCGGAGAGATCGTCGAGGACGGCGACCTCGTGGCCGGCGCGACCGAGCGCCTTCACGGTGTGGCTGCCGATGTACCCCGCTCCCCCGGTCACCAGGACTTTCGCCATCCGAAGCGCCTCCTCGACGGCCCGCCGCATGGTGCGGCGCGTCCAGAGTAGCAGACCGTCGGGGCCAACAGGGCACACTGCCGAGAACGACCTGGGCCCGACGGGCGGTCAGCCCCGGACGTCTCCGGCACCGGCCACATTCGTCCTCCCGGGTGGCCCGACCCGGTCCGCGAGGATGAGCGCCGGCCCTTCCGTGACCATCTCCTCCGCCCGCGCCGGTCCGACGATCTTCGCCGCCGCCTTCACCGCCGCGCGAAGCCCCGGGGGCCGGCGGTCGGGGTTATGGGCGTCCGAGGCGATGACGTCCACCACGCCCAGAGTCAGGAGCTTCCTCGCCGCCTTTCGCGAGGCGCGCCCGAAGGCCCCGGTCAGGGACTGCGCGGTGATCTGCATCAGCACTCCCTTCTCCCGCAACGCGCGGGCCGCCGCGGGCCGGGCGATCAACTCGAAGTTCCGCTCGGGGTGGGCGAGGACGGGACGATAGCCTGCCGTCTGCAGCTCGAAGATCGCCTCCGGCAGGTGCGGCGGCAGGAACGTCACCGGCAGTTCCAGGAGGACGTGGCGTCCCCCCGGGGAGAGAGGCAGGAGCCGGCCGCTCTCGAGGCCCACGAGCAGGTCCTCCGCGAAGTGGATCTCCGCGCCGAGCCGGATCTCGATGTCGAGCCCCGCCTCGCGGGCCGCAGCGCGAAGCTCCTCGAGTACCGCGGCGGCGCGCTCCGGAGTCACGTCGTAACCCGCCGGATGCCTCTGGTGCGGGGTCGTCACCATCGTGGACGCGCCGTCCGCCGCGGCGATCCGCAGCATCGCGAGCGCCGCGGCGAGCGTCGGCGCTCCATCGTCGACTCCGGGCAGGAGGTGGCAGTGGAGATCGATCACTCCGGAGAGACCTCGACCAGCGACAGATCCGCCACCCGGCTCGCGAAGAGCCCGTGGATCCGCGCGAGGAGCGCGAGCCGGTTCTTCCGGACCGCCCCGTCCTCCACATTCACGAACACCCGGGCGAAGAACTCCTGCACGGGCTCGGACAGGGCGGCCGCGTAGCACTCCCCGGCCTCCGCATATCGCTCCTCCGCCGAAAGGCGCATGACCTCGGGCTCCGCACGGGCGAGCGCGCCGTAAAGGACCGACTCCGCCGGCTCCGAGAGGAGCGCTTCCTCCACCCGTTCCGCGGGCGACTGTCCCCGGAGGATGTTCGCGGTGCGCTCGACGAGGGTGACCACGCGGGGCCACCATTCACGCGCGGCCATCTCCCGCACGGCGAGCAGACGCCGTCGGGTGGCGGGGAGATCGTCAAGACCCGCGGCGAGGGTCGCCCGAACGAGGTCGTAGCGGAAGCCCTCCTCCACCGCGGCGTGATAGAACCGCTCCCGCACGAAGTCGAGCACCGCCCCGGGAAGCTCCCCCGCCGCGCCGTGGAAGGCAGCCGCCCGGCGCAGCGCCTCGCCCAGCGGGAACGACACGTCCTTCTCGATGCACACGCGGAGAAGGCCGAGGGCCTGCCGGCGAAGCCCGAAGGGATCCGCCGAACCCGTCGGACCGCCCGCGACCCGGAAGAAGCCGGCGAGGTTGTCGACCTTCTCGGCCAGGGAAAGGGCGATGGCCACCCTGCCGCGCGGCAGCCCGTCGCCCGGCCCCCGCGGCCGGTAGTGGTCCTCGATCGCCTCCGCGACTTCCGGCTCCTCGCCATCGGCAAGCGCGTAGTGCCGGCCGACGATGCCCTGCAATTCCGGGAACTCCCCCACCATCTCGGTCACGAGGTCCGCTTTGCAGAGGAGGGCCGCCCTCGAGGCCCGCGCCAGATCGGCTTCGCTGAATCCGAGTTCCCCGCCGAGCCACCGGACCAGTTCCCCGAGACGTTCCACCTTCGCGGCGTAGGAACCGAGGTCCCGGTGCACGGCCTTGTCCGCGAGCGCCGGCAGCCGCTCCTCGAGCCGCTTGCGCCGATCCTCGGCAAGAAAGAACCTCGCGTCGGAGAGCCGGGAGCGCAGGACCCGCTCGTTCCCCTCCCGGACGAGGGCGGCGCTGCCCTCGTCCCGGTCCATCACCGAGAAGAACCGGGGCTCCGGCTTCCCCGCGGCATCCATGGCGGGGAAGAACCGCAGGTGGACCCGCATCGCCGTCTCCAGCACCTCGAGCGGCAACTCCATGTACTCCTCGCGGATCTGACCCTCCACCACGACCGGCCACTCCGCGAGCCAGACGACCTCCTCCAGCAGCCTTTCGGAGATCGCGCCGCCGGGCCCCGCCGCCGCCAACCCCTCGCTGATGCGGGTCCGCCTCGCCTCGGGGTCCACCAGCACGCGATGCTCGAGGAGAATCCGGCGATAGTCCCCGAGGTCCGCCGTCTTGAGGTCCACCGGCCCGGGTCGGAGGAAGCGGTGGCCCCGCGTGGTCCGGCCGGCCTCGACTCCCGCCGCCCGCGCGGGAACGACGGCGTCGCCGAGGAGCACCACCAGCCAGCGGATCGGCCGGGCGAAGGGCAGATCGCTCCCGGTCCAACGCATGACCTTCGGGAAGCCTGCGGCCCGCAGAGCCCCGGGAAGCACTTCCGCGATCACGTCCGCGGCCGAGGCACCCTCCCTCCGGACGGTCGCCACCACGTAGGCGCCCTTGTCGGATTCCACAACCCGGAGATCGGAGATCGGAACACCGGCCGACCGGGCGAAACCCTCCGCCGCCCGCGTCGGCTTCCCGTCCCGGTCGAAAGCCGCCTTCGCCGCCGGCCCGCGGCGTTCCTCGTTGACACTGGGCGCCCGCTCCGCGACGTCACCGAACCAGAAGACGAGGCGACGCGGGGTGCCGAGCAGGACGGGCTCGGGGAGCGGGAGCCGACGTCCGGCCGCGCCGGCGCGAAAGGCTTCCGCGATAGCCGACAGCGCCGGCCTCGCGTAGAAGGCCGGCATCTCCTCCATTCCGATCTCGATGAGCAGGTCGACCATCCGTCACTTCCCCGCGGCCTTCCGCCGCGCTTCGAGGATCGCGAGCGCCCTCTCCCGGGAGCGGGCCCGGCCGCCGGGGTCTTCTAAGTCGCCCTCGGCTCCCGCGGACTCGCCCGTCAGCGTGAAGAAGACCCGAAGAGCCTTCTTCGCGATGGTGGTCTCGGAGTCCCCGATCAGCTCCGCCACGTAGGCCACGAGGCGCGACAACCGGATCTCCTCGATCCCGGCGAGCGCCATGAGCTTGAGGGAAAACGAACGCGGGGAGTCGTACCACGCCCGCCACTTCCCGCGTACCTCGGCCCGGGCCTCGGGAGGTACCGGGTCCGTGGGCTCCGCGGTGAACCAGAGACCGGTGTAGATCGAAAGCGCTTCCGACACGAGGCAGAAGACGTAGTGCTCCTCCTCGTCGAGCGCGGCCACGAGCACGGGCACCGCCGCCGGGCTCCGGATGTCCGCGAGCGCCCGCGCGCAGGCGCCCCGCACGCGGGGCGAGGCGTCCCGCTCCGAGGGATGCCGCATGAGGACCTCGAGCAACCCCACCGCGTCCGGGCCTCCGAGCCGCCCCAGTTCCGATACCGCCATGACGCGCACCGACTCGTCGGTGTCCTTCACCGCCCGGACGACCTGCCGGGGAAGGCCGTTGAGCCGAAGGGCGATGATCGCGGCCATCGCCTCCCGGCGTCGCGCGACGTCCGGCGACTCCAGCAGGGCGACCAGCCCCTCGAGCGTCAGCGGGCCGCGTTCCGCTCCGCCCTCCTTCAGGCGTCGCACCTCCTCCTCGACCTCCTTCCGCCGCGGGTCTTCCGCCGGGAGTTTCTCGAGGAGCCGGGCCAACACCCCGGCCGCACCCGCGGCGTCTCCCTGCTCTTCGAGGAGGTTTTTCAGCAGCACGTAGGTCTCGAAGTCGCCGGGGTCCGCGTCCAGGGCCAGCCGGAACTCCGCCGCGGCCTCCGGCGCCTTCCCGTCCATCGCCAGCGCCACGCCCAGCGCCTTGCGGATGCCGCGGTGGCCCGGAGCCCTCGACAGCACGGCACGGAACTCCTGGACCGCCCGGGACAGGTCCTTGCGGCGGAGGTGGACGTGACCCAGCATCGCCCGCGCCTCCAGATCCCCGGGCTCCGCATCCAGAACACGCAGCAGCTCCTGCTGGGCCGACAGCAGGTCCTCCCGGACCACGTGGAGCTTCGCCAGCTCGAGCCGGGCCCGGGCCAGACCCTCGTCGAGCTTGAGGGCCGCCCGGAGGCTCTTCTCCGCCTCCGGCAGGTTCCCCTTCATCACGAAGCAGACACCGATGCCGTGCCAGGCGTAGGCGAAGGTCGGGTCTTTCTCCAACGCGAGGTCGAACTGCTCACGGGCCTTCTCGAGATCACGGATCATGCCGTAGGCCCGGGTGTCCGCGGCCTTGACCGCGGCCTTCGCCTCGTTCAGCAGGCGCACGGTGTCCCCGCGGGCCGCCACCGCGTCCTGCTCGGCGATGCGCCGCTCGACCTCCGGGTCGCCGGCCCGGGCGGCGGCCGGAAGGAGGAGGATCAGGAGGGCCAGCGCACCGCACACCCTTCGAATCTTCGCGCCGCTCGCGGATTCCGAGTGGGCGAGCGCCGCGGGCGCCGCCGCCGGTGGCGAGGAGGGGAGGCCGCGCAGCGGCCGGTGCGGAGAGGATCGGCCTCTCCTCAGGAGCGGAACCGCGCGGGCGCGGCCCGCCGCAGACCCGACCGCGGGCCGTGCCCGCGCTGTGCTAGCCAGCAACATGCTTCTCCTCCGTGTCCGAAAGGCCGTCCCGCCAGGCGCGGATGCAGCCTCGCGCGAGGCCCCGCACCCGGGCAATGTACTCGGCCCGCTGGTTCACCCCGATGACACCGCGGGCCTCGAGGAGGTTGAAGAGGTGCGAGCACTCGAGCGTACGTTCGTAGGCCGGCAGGATCAGGCCGGCCTCGAGCACGCGTCTCCCCTCGGATTCGCAGTCGGCGAACTGCCGGGCCAGGCGATCGGGGTCCGACAGCTCGAAGTTGTAGCGCGACTGCTCCCGCTCGTTGCGCAGGTAGACGTCGCCGTAGGTCACGCCGTCGACCCACTCGATGTCGTAGACGGAGTCCTTCTTCTGGAGGTACATGGCGAGGCGCTCGAGGCCGTAGGTCAGCTCGAGCGACACCGGGTCCAGGTCAAATCCACCCATCTTCTGGAAGTACGTGTACTGCGTGACCTCCATGCCGTCGAGCCACACCTCCCAGCCGAGGCCGGAGGCGCCGAGGGTGGGACTCTCCCAGTCGTCCTCCACGAAGCGCACGTCATGGGCGGAGAGGTCGAGTCCGAGCGCGGCAAGAGAGTCGAGGTACAGCTCCTGGGCATTCTCCGGAACGGGCTTGACGATCACCTGGAACTGGTAATAGTGCTGGAGCCGGAAGGGGTTCTGCCCATAGCGGCCGTCCGTGGGGCGCCGGCAGGCCTGGACATAAGCGGCGCGCCAGGGCGAGGGCCCCACGCACCGGAGCGCCGTGGCGGGACAGAACGTCCCGGCCCCCACCTCGAGGTCGAGGGGCTGGAGCAGTACGCATCCCCGATCCGCCCAGTAGCGACTGAGACCGAGGACGATATCCTGGAAGTTTTGGGACATGGCCGGCGAAGTGTACCGCGCCGGCGGCTCTCCGCCGATCGTTTCGGCCCGCGCCGGCAGCCCGTCGGGGCCAAGGACGATCCCGGTGGTGCGGCCCTTTGCCCCGACGGGCTGCTGGTGGTAGAAATCCCGGACAAGGAGGGCTCGATGGCCGAACCACTCACCACGACGGACTTCCCGGGCCTCGGAAAACCCAGGAGGGGCAAGGTCCGGGACATCTATGAACTGCCGGAGGGGCTGCTGATCGTGGCCACCGACCGGCTCTCCGCCTTCGATGTGGTGTTCCGCGAGGGGATCCCCGGCAAGGGCGCCGTGCTCACCGCTCTCAGCGCCTGGTGGTTCCGGAGACTCTCGGACATCGTCGACAACCATCTGATCAGCGTGGACGTGGAACGGATGGTCGCGTCCGCACACCCTTTCGCCGCCGCGCTCCGCGGCCGTTCCATGCTCGTGCGGAAGGCCCGTGTCCTCCCGGTGGAGTGCATCGCCCGCGGCTACCTCGCGGGCTCCGGCCACAAGGAGTACGAGCGCTCGGGCTCGGTCTGCGGAGTAGCGCTGCCTCCCGGTCTCGTGCTCTCCTCGAAGCTCCCCGAGCCCATCTACACCCCCTCCACGAAGGCCGAGACCGGCCACGACGAGAACATCTCCTTCGAGGCTTCGGTGGGCCTTCTCGGCCGGCCGACGGCGGAGAGGCTGAGGGAACTCACGCTCGCCCTGTACCGAGCCGGGGCGGAGACTCTCGCCGAAAGGGGCATCATCCTCTGCGACACGAAGTTCGAATTCGGAGTCCTCGAGGACGGCCGGATCATACTCGTGGACGAGGCGCTGACCCCGGACTCCTCGCGGTTCTGGGACCGCACCACGTGGCGCGAGGGAGTCGCCCAGGACTCCTTCGACAAGCAGATCGTCCGCGATTACCTGTCCGGGCTCTCCTGGGATCGCAGCCCCCCGCCGCCGGCGCTGCCTCCGGAAGTGATCGCGAAAACCGCCGCCCGCTATCGCGAGATCGCGGAACGCATCACGGGCCTCCGGATGGAAGGAGTCGAACGATGACCCCACAGGTCGCGATCGTCATGGGTAGCGCCTCGGACCTGCCGGTCATGGAGAAGGCCGCCGAGGTCCTCGGCAGCCTCCTGGTCCCGTTCGAGGTGCGCGTGGTCTCCGCCCATCGGACGCCCGACGACGCCCGGAAGTTCGCCCGGGAGGCGGCCGGAAGGGGCCTGCGCGTCATCATCGCCGGGGCCGGAGGGGCCGCCGCGCTGGCCGGTACCCTTGCCGCCCACACGGACCTCCCGGTGATCGGCGTCCCCCTCGTCGCGACACCGCTCGCGGGGCTCGACGCGCTGTGCGCCACGGTCCAGATGCCCCCCGGATTCCCGGTGGCCACGGTAGCCATCGGTGAATGGGGCGCGACGAACGCCGGACTGCTGGCCGCACGGATCCTCGCCCTCTCGGATCCCGACCTCGCCGCGCGGGTGGCCGCCCACCGGCGCGGAATGGCCGAGAAGACCCGGAAGTCCTCCCGGGACGTGGCCCGCCGCTTCGCCGGCGGCCGATGAACCTTCCCGGGCTGCCTCCCACGATCCGCTGGGAGGGAGAGGAGACGGGCCAACTCTTCGCCCTCGATCAGACGCTCCTTCCGGAGACGGTCGAGGAAGTGCTGCTCGACCGGGTCGACGACGCGATCGACGCGATCCGGCGCCTCGTCGTGCGGGGCGCTCCCCTCATCGGGATCACCGCCGCCTACGCGATGGTCCTGGCCGCCCGCGACCTTCCGGACGATCTGCCGGCCGGGCAGGCCGCGGACGCTCTCCGCCACGCCGCCACGCGGATCCGCTCCGTCCGGCCCACGGCGGTGAACCTCGGCTGGGCTCTCGACCGGTCGATCCGAAGGGCCGACCCGCTCCAACGGGTCCCCGAACTCCGCCGGCACCTGCTGGCCGAGGCTCGCGCCATCCACCGGGAGGACCGGGAGGCCTGCGACGCGATGGCACGGCATGCTTCCCCGCTCGTGCGGGACGGCGGTTCCTATCTCACCCACTGCAACGCCGGCGCAATGGCCACCGGCGGCATCGGCACCGCGCTCGGCGTCTTCCACCGCGCCGCCGCGGAGGGCAAGCGGATCACCGTCTACGCCGACGAGACCCGGCCGCTGCTCCAGGGAGCCCGCCTGACGGCCTTCGAACTCGCGCGAAGCGGCGTCGACGTGGTCCTCCAGTGCGACTCCGCGGCCGCGGGCCTCCTCGCCTCTGGCGCCATCGACGCGGTCTTCGTGGGCGCCGACCGGATCGCCGCGAACGGCGACACTGCGAACAAACTCGGAACACTCCAGGTCGCCATCGCCGCCGCCCGCGCCAATGTCCCCTTCCACGTCGTCGCGCCGATCTCGACGTTCGACCTCGCTCTCCCTGACGGTTCCCTGATCCCCATCGAGGAGCGGGCGGCGGCCGAGGTGGTCGAGATGCCCGGACGGCGAATCGCCCTCCCGGGCGTGCGAGTCAGGAACCCCGCCTTCGACGTGACTCCCGCGGAACTCCTGACCTCCATCGTCACCGAGCGGGGCGCGATCCGTCCGGTGGACACCGCCCACATCGCCACCATCCTCCGCGGCTGACGAGGGCTTTGAACTCAATCCCCGCGCCCGCCCGGCCGATGAG
>JALOQY010000433.1 GCA_025459285.1 Planctomycetota bacterium
GCGAGAGGAACGCCCCCACCGGACACAGGTACCGGCACCAGAAGCGGAAGAAGAACACCGAGGCAAGAAGGACCACGCCGATCAGCGCCCACATCGCCGGCGGAGCCTTCAGGGAGAACGCCGCCTCCAGGGGATCGAACGCCGTCACCCGCTCCGCCCCGAACAGCAGGAACGAGACCGCCGCGATCGCGAGCACCACGTGCTTCAGGAACCGCGCGCGCCGGTCGAAATCGGGACTCGGCCGGCGCCGGAGCCCGAGCCGCCCGAGAAACTCCTGCGCCGCTCCGAAGGGACAGAGCCAGCCGCAGTAGACCTGACCGAAGAGCACGCCGAGGAGGAGCGCGCCGCCCACGAGCAGGAGGAGCGGGAGGTTCCCCGCGGGCGGCAGCGAGAGGCCGAGCAGGTCGAGCACCGCCCCGAGCGAGAGCTGCTGGTTCAGCCAGACCCCGAGCACCGCGAACACCGCCGCGAGGAAGAGGAGCCGCGACCGATCGCCCCCGCGCAGGAAGACCGGCACGCACAGGGCGAAGGCCGCGAGGAGCGCGATCGAGTGGGTGTCGAGCGCCGGACCGCCCGCGGCGGCGACCGCCGGCGCCGGCCGGCCGAGGACCTCCGAGAGGAGCCGGTTCTTCGCGCGGTTCACGGTCTCCACCGCCGCCCGGCAGGAGACCGTGGCCCCCGTGATCTTCACGAGGTCGTGGGGGCCCGCCTCCTCGCCGCGCGCGACGAGCCGGAAGTCCCGTGACGCGCCGGCTCCCTCCATCCGCGCGAGAAAGGCCGGGAGTTCGCCGATGTAGGTCGGCGTCTCCTTCGACTCGAGCAGCGCCACGCGCCGGATCGTCCCGTCGCGCGCGAGGGCGAGCAGGATGTTCAGCGGGCCTCCGTAGCCGGTGACTCCCGTGACCGCGGCGGCCGTGGCGAGGGCGTGGCCCGTGGGCTCCGGCTCCCCCTCGAGGAAGCCGTCGTGGCGGAGGAAGGGCGCCCGGACCGTCTCGTGGCGGTCCGCGGGCAGGGCCTCGCGCAGCCGCTCCGGGGACAGCTCGGTGATCGGCCGGTCCATCTCGCGGCGCACCGGTGCCGAGAGGAGTGCCGCCGCCCCGACGAGCGCGAGGAGCGTGAACCCGAGGCGCACGAAGGGGAACGTGGGGTGGCGCGCGCCAAGCCGGGCGAGCGGGCCGGCGGCCAGCCGCCCGGCCCCGGCCTCGAGGAGGAGCAGGAGCGGCCCGGAGAGGACGAGGAGCCCCGCGAAGCGCGCCGTGGCCGCCGCCCCGAAGAGCGGCACGAGGAGCACGCCGGCGAGCAGCGCCCCGGCCGCGCCGCCGAAGTGGTCGGCGGCTTCGAGGAGCCCGCCGGCCGTGCCGCCCCCCGCCCCGGAGCGTCCGAGCCGCGCCGCCGCGGCGGTGAACGGCGCCCCGCAGAAGAGGCCGGCGGCGAGAAAGAGCGCGAGGTGCGCGGCCTCGCCGCCCCCGGCGTCGAGAAGCGGTGGCAGGGCGAGCGCGAAGAGGCCGGCCCCGACCGTCACGGCGGACATGGGCAGGCGGCGTCCCACGAGGCCGCCCGCCGCGAGGCCGAGCATGAGGAGTCCGTGCGCGAGCCCCACCCGCTCGAAGAGGAGGCCGTAGCGGCTCTGGTAGGAGAGGAGCAGCACGAGGTCGAGGGCGATGGCCGCCGCGCCCACCGCCGCGAGGATGAAGCCGGCCGCGAAAGCCCCGGCGCGCGCCGATCCGGGCCGGCAGAGGACGTATCGGAACCGCACCGCGAGGACGACCCCGAGCGGCAGCAGGAGGACCCCGAGCCCCGCCGCGCGAAGGGCGAGGACACCCTTCGAGAAGGAGGAGCCCTCCCTCTTCCCGAGCACGAGGAGGTTCAGCAGGTAGACGACCGGCCGGTCGGCGGTGGAGACGAAGCCCGGGGGGGAGCCGGCCTCCCCGGCGTAGATCCCGCGCACGTACTCCACGCGTCGCGGTTCGAGGATCGTCGCGGCGCGCTCCGGCTCGAAGCGGCGCTCGCTAACCGGGATCCCGAGCAGGCGATCCTCCACGACGTCCGGATGGACGGCGAGCCGGTCCGGCTCCGCGGCGGCGAGGAAGAAGGCCCGCTCGCCCGGCGTGACCTCGACGAAGGGGAAGACCGAGGCGAGCGTCGCGAAGACGGATGCCCCGTACCGGCGGATCTCCGAGCCGTGGTAGTTCTCGGCCGAGGTGATCGCGGTGGCGAAGACGCCTCCCGGGGCCAGGCGCTCCCGGACGAAGCGGTAGAACTCGCCGGTGAACCACCGCGCGGCGAGAGCCGTGTCGGGGTCCCCGACGTCGGCCACGAAGAGGTCGACGCCGCTCGCCGGGGCCGTCCGGAGCGGATCTCCGAAGCGGACCGCGAACCGCGGGTCGCCGGGGACGGCGCCGGGGAGGCGGGCGGCGAGGAACTCGAAGCCGGCACGGTCCGGAACGAGGAGCAGGACCTCCGTGAACGGGAAGGCGAGGAGTTCGCGCGCCAGGGCGAGGGAGCCGGCGCCGAGGAGGACGGCGCGGCCGGCCCGCGCGGGCTGGACGGCGAGGAGGGCGGCCTCGGCGCGCGCCGATTCCCCCCCGGGGACCGCCGCGAGGATCTGCCCGTTCGCGACGGCGATGCGCTGGCCGCCGATCTCTCCCGCCGCGATCCGGCCATGGGGGGTGTCGGCGGTCCCGAGGAGGTCCGCCGCCGGATAGCGGGAGTTCCACTGGATCCGGTCGAGGAGGTCCGCGAGCCTGCCGCAAAGAGGCGTGAGCAGGAGCGCGAGGGCGCCGGCGAGGACGAGGCCGTGGGCCGCCGCGCCGATCCGGTTCCGACCGAGCGTGAGCGCGAGGCCCGCCGCCGCGAGGAGAACGGAGACCGCGGGCAGCGCCGGGAGCGGGCTGCGGCCGGCGAGAAGGAGGACCGAGACGCCCGCGCCGCCGGCGAAGGCGCCGAGACTTTCGAGGACGTAGACCGTGCTCACCGCCCGTCCGGTCTCGGCATGTGCGGATGCGGCGGCGAGGGGGAAGAGGAGGCCGGTCAGGAAGCTCACCGGCGCGTTGGCGAGGAGCGTGAGGAGCGCCAGCGTCCCGGAAGGGAAGATGTCGGTGGGGGCCACCCCGGCGATCGAGCGGAGTCCGCGGACGAGGAAGAGAGCGACGAGCAGGGCCGGCGCGTAGAGGGCGAGGAGGGACGGGAAGGACCGCGCGAACCCCGGTCGACGCAGGAGCGCGAGCGCGACGAGCGCCCCCGCGCCCACCCACAGGAGCCACGAGGACAGGAAGAACCCCGCGCCCAGTTCGTTCCCGTCGTACGAGACCAGGTACTCCCGGAACAGCACCGTCTGCCCCGCGAGCGCCCCCGCCCCCAACCCCGGATACGCCAGGTGCCAGGCCCATCTCTCCCGCCGGCCGGACGGCCGGGCGGGGTTCCCCGCTCCCGCCTCCCTCTCCCCCGGACCCGGAGGCGATGCCGGGCCGCCCTCGTCGGAGAGGGTCACGGGTCGACCTTCACCGCGCGCGCCGCCGGGCGGT
>JALOQY010000434.1 GCA_025459285.1 Planctomycetota bacterium
TGTCGGCCCCGGCGCGGGCGTCGGTCCCGCCCACCGAACACCTCTCCGGCCGCGCCGGGGCCGACAACGAGGCCGCGCGGGATTATTGCTCACGCTCTCAGGCGATCAGCCGGCCTCCGTCGACGGCGAGCACCGCCCCGGTGATGTAGTCCGACCCATCCACGAGGAAGCGCACGGCCCGGGCGACATCGGTCGGGCTCCCCTCGCGCCCGAGCGGCGTGGACGCGATGACGCGGCGGCGCAGGTCCTCGTCCATGTCCGCGGGGAGCATCACCGGCCCGGGCGCCACGGCGTTCACCCGGACCTCCGGCGCGAGGATCCGGGCGAGACCGGAGTTCATCGCGAGGAGCGCGGCCTTCGACATGCAGTAGGGCAGGTAGTTCGCGTGCGGCCGGTATCCCGACCAGTCGGCGATGTTCACGATGACGCCGCTCCCGCGGGCGCGCATCGCGAGGCCCATCGTCCGGGCGAGGAAGAACGGCGCCCGGACGTTCACCGCCATGATCCCGTCGAAGCCCTCGACCGTCGCGTCGCGCAGCGGCGTCCGCGGGAAGACGGACGCCGAATTCACGAGGACGTCGGCGTCCCGGCACTCCTCCGCCACGCGCTCCACCTCCCGGGGGTCCGCGAGGTCGCCCCGCACGAGCACGGCTCCCGCCCCGAGCGCGCGGATCTCCTCGGCGGTGCGCCGGGCCGGCTCCTCCGACGACCGGTAGTGGAGGTAGATCGTCGCCCCGGCCCGCGCGAGTTCGAGGGCGATCTCGCGCCCCACCCGTAACGCGGCGCCGGTGACGAGCGCCTTCCGGCCGGTGAGTTCCACGGTGCCTCCTCCCGCGCGGGGCTCGCTTCAGGCCCCGGGCGCGACGGGGAGGATAACCGCCCGGCGGGTTCGGGGACCACGATCCGGGCGGACGCGCCGGGGCCGGGCTCCCCCCGGCCGGTTCGCGGCCCCGGACCGCACGACCGCTACAATGGCCGGGAGTCGGGAAAGCGGAGGGCTCCATGGACGACGTGAGGACCGAGGTGCTCGTGAACACCCCCCAGCTCCGGGCGGAGCGGTTCACGGCGGAAGGCGGCGCGGGCCTGCCCTGGCAGCGGTGCCAGATCGCCGAGCGCGTGCTCGTCGTCACCCAGGGCCGCGGCTACTGCTATCGCACGTTCGGACGGGACGAGATCCGGGACGAGGTCTCCGACGGCGACGTGGTCCGGATCGGCAAGATGATCTGGCACCGCGTCGTGGCCGCCCCCGACCAGTCCCTGACCGCCACCCTCGTCACCAGCGTCCCGGCGGACGTGGAACTGCGGCGATGAAGCGCCGCGCCGTCGAGGCCGACCCGCTCGCCCCCCTGGTTCGGCGGCTCCTCGCGGCGCTCGGGGAGGACCCCGCCCGGGAGGGGCTGAAGCTCACCCCGGTGAGGGTCGCCGAATCGCTCCGGTTCCTCACCCGCGGCTACGGGATGGACCTCGCGGAGATCCTGAACGACGCGGTGTTCGAGGAGGAGTGCGACGAGATGGTCGTCGTGAAGGACATCGAGATCTACAGCCTCTGCGAGCACCATCTCCTGCCCTTCACGGGGAAGGCCCACGTGGCGTACGTGCCCGACCGGCGCATCGTGGGCCTCTCGAAGATCCCGAGGATCGTGGAGATGTTCTCCCGGCGCCTCCAGGTCCAGGAGCGGCTGACGCTCCAGATCGCGAAGGCCGTCGACGAGGCGATCCACCCGAAGGGCGTGGGCGTGGTGATCGAGGCCGGCCACCTCTGCATGATGATGCGCGGGGTGGAGAAGCAGAACAGCCGGGCGGTGACCTCCTGCATGCTCGGCCGCTTCAAGTCGGACCCGCGCACGCGGGCGGAGTTCCTCGGCCTCGTCGGCGCCCGGGCCTGAGAGCGTCCGCCGGAACGCCCCGCCAGAGTTGTCCCGGGAATCCCCGGACTGCTACCCTTCCGGTCGGATGGACCTCCGGTATCCCTGTCCCCAGTGCGGGCGCGCGGGCCGCGCCGACCTCGTCGAAGAGGCGGCGGTGCTCTCCTGTCCGCACTGCGACTACATCGGCCTCCTGCCACTCGACTGGCAGCGGGACCTCCTCGTGACCCGCTGCCCGATGTGCGCCTGTCCGGAGCTCTTCCGCGATGCCCGCCTCGACCCGCGGGTGTGGATCGGCTTCCTCCTCGGCGGCCTGGCGCTGGCCCCGCTGACGCGGTTCGCGAGCCTCGCGGCGGCGGCCGCCGCCGGTCTCCTGCTGCGGCTCGCGGTTCCGGAGAGGCTCGTTTGCTACCGGTGCGGCGCTTCGCTCCGGGGGCATCGCCGCGGAACGGACCGGGGTCGCTTCGACGCCCGGGAGAGGGATCGCGTCCGGTCCGCCGCGCCCCCGCGGACCGCGCGGCCCCCGCGGACCCCGAGGGCCTGAACCTCGCTCACGCTCCGAGCGAAGGGAGACGGCCGGGGGGCACCCGTTCGGTAGGGTTGGGCAGTTCCCGGGGCCCCCGGCCGCTCTGGCGCACATCCAGCGATCGGTTGCGCCTTCTGCCGGTTCCTTATCAACCGGCGTGCCGGAGCCGGCCGGGCTCGAGCGCCGGCGCCGGAGATCCGGATCGCGTGTAGAAAGGTGACACCCGGATCATCTGGTAGAATGGTCGGGTCGCCTCGCACCGGGAGCATGCCCATGAACGCCTTGAGGATCGGCGTCGCACTCAGCGCCCTCGCTTTCATCGGCCCGGCCTTCGCCCAGGAAGACCAGGCGCCGGTGGACCTGAACACCTACTTCAAGCTGCTGCCGGAGATGCAGCAGATCTCCGAGAAGTCCGTGGAGTCGATCCGGACGCTGAACCGGCTGATGAAGGCCCTCGAGCAGTCGGTGAAGGACGACGAGGCTGCCGGTCTCCGGGCCCAGATCCGCCCCGTCCTGCTGGAGCACCGGTCGCTGAAGGAGAGGATGATCGCCCTCGTCGACCAGATCCTGAAGGCGCCCGCCCCGGCGCGGAGCAACCTGGAGGCGCTGCGGAAGCTCCACTCGACGACGCTCCATGACGTGAGCTGGAACAACATCATCTTCAAGTACGTCGTCCGGGACCTCACGCAGGCCCTCGGCATCCCCATCCACCTGAACGGCCGCGTGACGATCCGCCACCAGGTCGACGTCCAGTTCCCGCAGGTCACGGCGCTCGCCGCGCTGGACATGATCTGCACCAACTTCGAACTGAAGTGGATCATCTACAATGGCGAGATCCACATCGCGAAGAAGATCAACCCCAACGAGGACCGCTTCATCGAGTGGGAGAAGGCCCACGGGCAGGTGGACTGGATCGGCGAGGACGAGGCGAAGACCTACGAGGACCTGCCGGTGGAGAAGGCGAAGCGCCTCCTCGAGAAGCTCGAGGGCATGGACCTCCCGCTCCTGCGCCAGCGCCTCACGAAGCTCTACGTCCTGGAGGGGGAGAGCAAGCGCCACGAGGTCCGGCTCGCCGAGATGAAGGCCGTCGAGCACAGCATGACGATGTTCGGCATCGAAC